>JAHLWV010000111.1 GCA_019057735.1 Promethearchaeota archaeon
AGGTGCCAAAAAATGCATTTGGAAATGGAGAAAATAAGAAATGAAAAATCTTTTGATAAATAAAGTAAAACAGAATAGAAATAATAGAAATAAAAAAAATAAAAAATAATTTATAAGGGCGGGTCGCTGTTAAAACTCAGCGTGGTATTTATTCCTATATTATCGTACATTAATGGCATTTGAGTTGCGATTAGTGGCATAAATTGATTCCACGGTATGAAATTTATAGCAAAGAAAAACGCGTTACTTATCGTCTGATTTTGATCCAATTGCTCCCAGAATTGATGGAAGAACCAAGACCCAGCAAACCCATCTCCATTGTTGTTACTAATCCAGTACCATGAAAATACGTTTGACGAGGCGCTGATAAATAGGCAATTTGGTATGTCGTACCAACTCGAACCTATGTTTTTATTACTGTTTAAGAAATTACCGCTAAAACAAGAATCAACATTTATCATAATCCTCTCACAATCGATTTCCTTCACTAAATTATAGAATTCAAATTCAGTAATGAAACTATTATCTGCTTCAAAATGAAATGTCGCGTTACCATCCCCAAGGACTGCATTTGAACCGTGATCGGTCATAAATATGATTAGTTGGTCCTTAGATATAATTCCAGACGCAAATGAGCCTGAAATTGAAACGTTTAATTCTTGTTTAAACCTACTAGAATTAACGTCGTCGTTCTCCACATCGATCACAGCACCTATCAAATCGTTTGCTATTAAATCGTTTGCTTTAATATCAATTACATTATCGTTTGTGTGATAAAGCATTAAAAATATGTTCTCATCTGTGTAACCGTGAGATTTTAATATCCAGTACACGTGAAGCGCTTGCGCAGGAAAACCGTCAGAATCAATTCTAGTTGGAGGGGGGCTCGAATCTGTAGGATTTGTATTATTCACCGCTATCCATTTATCTAAAACGAGGTCATCGTAATTCACGCGATCAAGCGGTCCCGTAGCAAAACTCCCTTCTAATGATAGAACTAATTTTAAGTCTGTAATTTCGTTATCTGTTTCGTTATTGCAAACACCTACTATGTTGAGAGAAAACCATTGATTTAATGTAGAATTATCGTAGCTAGACCAATCGGTTCTAGTAACTTGACCAATCGAATCCAACCATGCTAATCCTATTCGAATGCCTTTACCTATAATAGGACTTGGACTATCTACATTCACGCTTACAGTGAGATTATACATTGCATATTCGTGTAATTCATAAAACTGTGAATAATTTAAAGTATAAGCAGCACTCACAAGTTCTGTCCCCGTAGGTTGGACAAGCAGGGATCCTGGTGTGTTATTGCTTAAAATTGGATCCCAAAGCCCTACAGAATTTGTTCCTGAAAAAGTCCAATTACCTGAATCATTTACAAAATTCGCATCGTTTCCGCCACTAAAATCTTCCTCTGCTTCATAAGGGTAAAAATCGTTCGCACTACATAGAATTATCGCTTTTCTGAAACCTGGTATAGGTATAGGTGGTTGGTGAATAATACTAAAACCTAAGGCTATAACTAAAACCGCAACGACGGTAATTGCTACTAGTGGAATTACTATTTTCCGTTTCATAATTCTCACAAAATTATTTGTATTTCTAATTATCAAAAAATCGATATAATTATTATACCTTAAAGTAAAAATAGAAAATATACCAATTTAAATGTTGCCACCATAAACTCACTAAGTCTAATGATCTGTTGATAATAAGAAGTCTTAATTAAGTTAATTTAAGTTAAAAAGAAAATAAAAAAAAAATTAGGAGTAATTCTCCTTATTTCATGTTTGATTTATCTAAAAGATTGTACTTGGATATCATTTCCAGAACGCCCATTACTTCCATACCATGATTGTAGAGATTATTTGCATCTGATAGATTCCTCCAACAAAAGGGACATTCAGTTGTTAGAATATCAGCCTTTACCGCATTTGCCTCGTCGCATCGAAGACTAGCTGTGCGTAATGAAAAGTCGGGATAACCTGCCCTTACTCCTCCTCCTGCTCCGCAGCACATTGAATTGTTTTTGATACGATACATCTCAACAAACTTGATACCGACGTCTTCTTCAAGCTTCCGCAAAATAACTCTAGGAATCTCAAACCATTCGTCGATTGCTTTGTTTACCTTGCGCATATCAAACATTAGGTTCTTGGAGTTCTTGATCATCTCTTGTTCCATATCTAGAGCGAAATGCCTTCCAGTATGGCAGGGGTCGTGATAGGTTACAACTTTTCCCTTGAGTTCTTTATTAGGTTTAAACTTAATCTTTCCTTCAGTGATTAATTTTGAAACTAATTCAAACGCGTGCATAGTTTTGAAAGGGAGTTTCTCGTCTTCTGCCATCCACTTTGGATAATCAATCGTTATAGTCCTATAACAACCTGCACATGAGAAATAGACCGTTTCTAAATCCTTAAAAGCCTCGAGATTTTTCCTCATTAACTCTTGAGCAGTTTCAACGGCTCCAATCCTAAAGAAAGGACTCCCACAACACACTTCGTCTTCGATTAATGTAAAATTAATCCCTAATTCTTCGAATATTTTTGCTGTAGCAGTAGCAACTTCTATTTGACGATAACTCGCCGTACATCCGACGTAATAACCAACCTTAGCGCTTTTATTGTTAATATATTTCCCTAAACCAGCGTCTTTAGCCCATTTAAACCGCTCTTCTGCCTTCCCGCCGTAAGGATTGTTTAGTTCCTTGACTAAGCGATCGACTAGTTCATGTTTCTCAATCATAGGGACGCCCGATTCTACACACGCAGCCCGTAAAGATTCAATTATGTCTACTGTGGGTATTTTATTTTCACATTGGGCTGCACATTGCCCGCATGTAATGCACGGCATAATAACATCCCTTACTTCGTCAGAAAACTCTAAATCTCCGCTTAAAATTGAACGAGCGATCCAAATTTTACCGGCGTTCCAAAACGCTTCCCAACCGTATTCGATCCCAGCTGGACACGAGTCAACCATTCCTTCGTAAAGAACTATACCTTGCTTTCCAGCGAACTCCCCGATTCCTTCTCTACTAGGCTCGCCCGAATAAGCAAACCTACACGCTTTACAGTGGATGCACTTATATATTTCCTTCTCCAATTCTTTTAATCTTTCCATTCCAGTTTTAGCCATTTTTTTTTACCTCCTTACTCAGTTATGGAAGAGCGAGCCTCCCAGGATGCATTATCATATTAGGATCAAAAATCTTCTTCATCGTTCTCAAATATTTCCAGTACATTCCTGCTTGGGAATAAGTGAGAGGCGCGTGGATGTATGGGTCTGGTCTATAATTCAACCATCCTTGCTTAAGCGCGTATTCTGTTGTTTCTCTATTCATCTCTTGAACTTTTTCGATATCTGATTGTTTTGTGCTATCGAAACAAATGATGGGCATACAAATTGCTTGCCTGCAACGCTCAATACTAGCAATCCACATAACTTCAGGGAACCCATATTTCTTCATAGCAGCCGTATACATGTTAGCAAACGCTGCACACTCGTTCCAAGGGCAGTAGAAAGTAATAAATAAAAATCCTGCCTCCCAAAACGCATACGGAACCGCGATCTTATTGGGTTTCTTCAATCTGCTTGCGATTTGTTTGGGATGTAGTTCCTGAGGTTTTATACTATCAGGGTCTTTAGCTCTATTTTTCTTGAAATCTTCGGCCATTTTATTGATTCTATTAACCACATAATCTAACTCTTCTTGAGTTTGTGCCCAACACTCCCAATTCATCCACCACTTACTAATCCCTAATTGTTCGTAGAATTCATAATCGTGAGGAACTTTATCCTTCGGCCAACGTGTCATTACCAATGGGTAATTCCCTCCTTGAACCATAACGGTGTTGTGAGCAATTCCGAACTCCTGTTTCCCAATCTCAAGCGTTAGATCCTGCATATCTTCAGGATTGGACATACCCCATACAACTACAGTCTTAAATTTTGGATGTGGATATATTTTAACTGCGACTTTAGTCATTACGCCTAGAGTTCCTTGTGAACCCATTAAAAACGACCAGATATCTGGACCTAGTCCGTATTTATAGAACGGTTTCGCAAATGGAAGAGCCCAAGAGCCAGTTCGTACAATATCTCCGTTTGGAAATACTATCTCACCGCACATAAAGTTATCACCTTGAGGACCTACAGAACTTGTATAAAGGGAAAACCCTCGATCGATAGCATCGCCCATTACGGTAGAAGCTGGGGGCGCACCGTCTGGTACGGGAGGTGCCCATTCTGGGTAATTTTTGTGCATGTAAGCCCAAAGCTCCCCAATCGTGACTCCCGGTTCGACTACGACATATCGATTATCTGTATCGACTTCGATAATTCTATTCATTCTACCTAAATCAAGCATAACTCCAGCAGGCTTAATCGTTGGACACGCAAAGCCGCCAGATAGTCCGCCTGAAATCGGTGAGACTGCAATTTTTTCTGCAGAGCAGTAAAGTAGAATTTTACGAATCTCTTCTACATATTTGGGGCGCACGACGATATCCGGAATTTGGGCTTCTAATCCCATTACAGATTTGGAAAGATATGACGCTGTAATTGCCTTGTTACTGGTGGCATAATCTTTGCCTACAATACCAATCATGGCATCTAAATCTTTATCATCTGGTAATTTATAGCTCATATTTTTTTACCTTTTAATCAATCTTCATACTTTTTGATTTTTGAATAAAATAATTTTTATAATTCCGAAAATTAAATATTAAATTTTAAATTT
The DNA here is from genome assembly GCA_019057735.1 of Promethearchaeota archaeon. The sequence continues at coordinate 4,754 of JAHLWV010000111.1, forward strand.
GTCATAAATGATTTTAATAAACAGATGTATTTTTCTTATAATTGGATTGTTGAATTTATAAAAATAGATTTGAATAAAGTTAAGAATTAAAGTATAAAATTTTTTAAGAAATCAAATAGCCTTAAACTAAGTTAACTACTCTGTTGATTTCGTTTTGTAGTTGAATTACAGAAAAAGGTTTTTCGATAAAAGAAATAGCACCTATTTCAAGCGCTCGTCCTTTAATTGAATTATCTGCGCTTGCAAAAAGAATTTTTATATGACTATTAATTTTTAGTAATTCTATGGCAGTATCAATCCCATTTTTCCCTGGCATTCGATGGTCCATTAAAATTACATCAGGTTTAGGCGAGAGGGATTTGAATTTTTCAATGGCTTCTTTTCCATTGCTAGCTTTATCAACGACTTTAAATCCGAAAGTCGTTAGCATCATCTCGTATAACCTTTGCAAAGATAAATCGTCTTCTACGATAAATATTGAAGTCATTTTAGTTCACCTCTGGTATTAAAAGAATAAAATTACTTCCTTTAGTATAATCTCCTTCGACCCTATCCTCTACCCAGATTTGTCCATTGTAGTTTTCAATTATTTTTTTGACAAGAGTTAAACCTAAACCTAACCCCATTTTATCTTTTTTTTCGTTATGCCTTCTTTGAAAGACTTTTTCTTTCATTTCGGGTATGATACCAATTCCGTTATCAATAAATTCTAGTTTAAGATAATAAATTTCATCCTTAAAGACTTTAGAAATTTTTATAATAATATCGATTATTGGATTTTGATTATGTATTATTGCATTTATTAATATATTTTCAAAAACAACTCGTAATAATTCATTAGTTTTAATGAATAACTTTTTGTAATCACACTGAATCTGAATAATTATTTTTCTCTTTTTGTATACTTTGATGAGATTGTTTTTTATTTCTTGTAAAACTTCAATTAATTCGATTTCATTTGATACAAGTTTATGATCCTCAATTTCAGAAAGTTTTCTTATATTAGATACTAAGTTCGTCCCTCTCTTGACTTGGTCTCTTATTATTTCTAACAACTCATCATCGTTATCAAGATTTATATCTCCCTGAACATTTAAAGTGAATAACTCAACTGAAGATTGAATATTTTGAAAGATGTTGTTTATATCATGAGTGAAAATGTCTTTATAAAAATTAACATGATTATAAGCTTCACGATATTTTATTTCAGATTGTTTTAATTTTTGTTCTGTATTTTTTCTTTTTGTAATATCTTGCATTATAAATTGTATCACTGTTTCTTTCCCAATTTTTGATAAAGAAGCAATACCACTAACCCATACTTTATCTCCAATTGATCGATGTACTGGAAACTCAAATGTTAAAGTTTTTTCATCTTTTGTTATTTTTTCAAGGATTTTTTCGAATAATGGAATATTGGGTTTATCTTTTTCGTGGTAACTCCAAAATTCACTAAAATTTTTTCCGATTATATCGTCTTCTAATGTGTGTTTCGATAAAAACATATTTGTAGCTTTATTGCAATCCAATAAATTTCCATCTAAATCAAAAATTCCTATGGAATAAGGAGAACTCTCAAATAAGTAACGATATCTTTTTTCTGATTCTTTTAATAATTTTGCAGTTCTTAAGTTGTTTTTAACTTCTTCTTTTTTTGTAATATCTTCAGTAAATACTAAGATTATGTCTGGAGGAATATATTTATAGATAACATAGAGATTTCGAAATATTCCAGTAGTTTTGTAGGAATAACGCATCTCTTTAGAGAAATCTAATTTATTTTCAAAACAGTTAAAAACATCATCTATAATATCTTGTCTGTTTTTATACAACTCTGTTAATTTTCGTCCTAAAAAACCCTCCATTTTTCCGTCAGCAAATAAATTTGCGGCTTGATTATAGTCTAATAATTCAAAATCCTTATCATTATATTTCCAAATATAAGTTGGAGTCGGAATTGATTTAAAAAGAGTCCTATATATTTCTGGAGTTCCATTTAATTTAGTATTACTCACACTATTTTTCTTCAAAGGTCATCAACTTATAGAACTTACTTCTAAATCAATAAATAGATAATATTAATACTTGAATATGGTATCAAAATATTAGATAAAAGATGTTTTATTTAACAATTCGCATTACAAATTTTTGTTTAAAAATTATTAAAAAAAAAAAAATTACTATTCTTCCATTTCTTTTAGTTTTCTAATTAAGAACTCTTCAAGTTCGTTTAGTTCTATCGTTAAATCGAATAGCCTTAAACTAAGTTAACTACTCTGTTGATTTCGTTTTGTAGTTGAATTACAGAAAAAGGTTTTTCGATAAAAGAAATAGCACCTATTTCAAGCGCTCGTCCTTTAATTGAAT
>JAHLWV010000112.1 GCA_019057735.1 Promethearchaeota archaeon
GAGATGATTTTTTCTACCTCTTTCGTAAAATTGTCAAGAATCTCATTTCTTTTGGTTCGGTATTTTTGCTCCATTCCTCCCATTTGCTCAAAAAAAATTAGAAACGTTTCTTTTTTTTCCTTGAACATCTTAGCGTATCCTCGAAAAAGGTCCTTAACTGCAGAGATTGGTGGTATTCTGTTTTTTTTGAAATAGACGAATAATTTTCTGAATTCGCTTATCATTAGTTCAGTTAATCCACTAGCTAATACTTCAATTACATCCTCTTTTGAATTAAAGTAATTATAGAAGTTCCCTACACTAGTGTTAGCCCGTTCTGTGATATCTTTTATACGCGTATTATTAAATCCTTTTTCTTCAAAAACAGTGAGAGCTGACATTATAAATAAGTCTCTCTTCTCCCTCTTTATTATTTCAGACTTTTTTTCTCTTAAAGACACATACTTTCAACTCAGAAAATTATGAACAATTTATATTATATCAAAATTCAAAATTAATATTATTACATGTTATGAAAATATGTTAAAATTTATTACTTTTCAATTTTCAATTTTCTAGTGATTTATTATGTTTTTGGGGTTTCTTGTATCTAATTTATTTAATACTATCTATCTATTAGAAGTAAGAAGTTAACTACAATTTACGGAGTTGGAAAAAAACTAAAAAAAAAATGATGGGAATTTTTGGAAAAGTGGTTTTTTTTAATGTCTTTCCTATATTTTTCGTTGAGCAATAAAGATCAACACAAAATAAATGAACGTTCATTCAGTGAACGAGGATTCGGAGCGATTTTTTCATACTTTTACTCTTAGGAATATAACCAAAATATTTAAAAGATAGACTTTCCATTTATGATCTATTATATAAATATATATTTGAGTAAAAATTTAGTGAACAATTAAGAAGTGAACATAAAAATGAGTGACGCTGTACCAGAATATTTGTATTTCTTTGGCGAAATCAAATTCGCGGAAGAAAAAAGTTTAAGTGCAAGTGATTTTGAAAACTCCCTTACAAAACATTTTTCGAAAGAGGAAAAACTGCCAACAGGGCATTATAAATTCGCTGAACTTAATAATTCCTACATAAAGGATTTCGAAGATTCCTTTAACAGTTATTTTGAATAATCTATAAAATTTATTTTAAAAAATCTCTTTAAATTTTAATTTTTCTTTACAAATCTAATTTATATTATTTGTAATTTCTTTTATCTATAATTTTATTTACTATTTGGTAATCTCTACAGGCTTATATTTGTGGTAGAATTTAATTTCTAAAAGGCTGATTTATATTTTATGAAAGCCAATAGAAATTAGTTTGCTCAGAAAATGGAATGAATTATTATGGAATTACTTGATGAAATTGAAGAAAAATTGATTAAAACTAATGGGATAAAACTTCACACTATTATGATCGGGGAAGGACCGCCTTTAATTCTACTTCATGGATTTCCAGATTTTTGGTATGGGTGGAAAAGTGTAATTTCTGGTCTTAAAAGTGATTATCAATTGATTATCCCTGATATGCGTGGATATAATTTGTCTGATAAGCCAGAAGGTGTAGAAAATTATAAGATCGAAACTTTAGTGGAAGATATTAGAGGTTTAATAGAATTCTTAGGTTTAGAAAAGGTTTTTCTTGCTGGACACGATTGGGGTGGTATTGTTGCATGGGCGTTTGCTGAAAAACATCCAAAACTACTAAATAAGCTAGCAATATTAAACGCTCCTCACATGAAAATATTTCAACAAAAACTGAGGACAGACAAAAAACAACAAAAAGCCAGCTTTTACATTTTTGAATTTCTTAAACCTGATGGAGAAAAATTTCTAATTAAAAACGACTATCAATGGTTAAAATTCGCTGTTTTTGAAGGAATGATAAATAAGAAAAATTTTACAGATTTCGACAAAAAGCAATATTTAAGTGCTTGGACGCAACCGGGGGCAATTTTGGGAGGCGTAAATTATTACAGAGCAAACTTAAGCTTCAAAAACTTGACGGGAAAAATAACAGTGCCTACTTTAGTTATCCATGGGATGAAAGATGTGGCTGTACTACCATCTGTTTTGGACGAATTATCTAATTATGTGAGCGATTTAAAAGTCATTCGCGCTGAAAATGCGTCTCATTGGGTTATGCACGATGTTCCTGAATTAATTATTTCCTCCTTTAAGGAATTCTTCTAATTTATTGTCTAAGTTTTCCCTTTCATTAGCCCATTTAATGATTTCAGTTATTTCTTCTTGCTAAATTATGGCATTTCTCTTTTATTCGATTTAATATAACATAAACCATAGATTTATATGGTTATATTTTCATGAAAAATCATAGGAAAATATTTAACTTTAATCAAAAATTACAATAATAGAAAAATCACTTTTTGAAAAATATGCCAGAAAAAGAAGCTTGGGCCTACCAGCTTGATTGGTTAAACATTGTAACAATCTTGGGATTAGATTCAATCAACCAGATCTCTGAAGATAAAAGAATTAGAGTAACCAAAAAACTTTCTAAACTTTACGGTTCAGAACCTCTGCTATCGTTCAAACCTCAAGAATTGGATGAATTAGTCGCAAGTGAATTAAAAAACCTTATGGAAAAAGAATTAAGGATACATGCAAAACAAAAAGAAAGAACACAGAAACAAATGAAAAATAGAATGCCTCCCTTCAGACAACCAGGAGTAATACCAATTGACATGAACGATTTAAAAAATTTACCTGACGAAATAAAAAAAATGCTTTCTAAGATGTTTACTCAGAATGAAGGGGACGACGATAAGGACGATGATAGCAACGATTATAGCGAAGATAAAAACTCTTATTATATCTAACCTAAATTAATAAAATAAAAAAAAGATTTTAAGAGATTTTATTTATCAAGCGATTTATATCTGCTTTTTTTACTTTTTTGTAGAATATATAGAATATTAGATATATACTTGATGACCATATAATCCAAGAGAGCGCTTGGTACGAATCTATGTTTAAAAAATAGTTAATTAAATCTTCTAAAACATATAATCCTAAATCTGTTAACTCTCCTGGAAAATCAACAATTTTAGGATAAAATTGAATGGCAATGGTTTCGTGTGTGTTGTTTTTTAAGTTATTAAATATATTTTCTAAAGTTTTATTGCTCGGATCGTCTAATTTTAACTTGGTAAATGTGTTTAAATCTTCATTAGTATGAATATCGGACCCTGCGATACATATTAGATTATTATCCAGACAAAACTGACGAATTTGTGTGTATCTGTTGTAGCTTCCTCCATTGATAATTTCAAAACCATCAACGCCCCAATCTCTTAATTGTTCAAGAGTATAAGGGGCGCCAAATCCTCCTTCAGGATTAGGTTCATAATGATAATGGTTTACCGTTATAAAACCACCATTCGCTTTTACATAAATGATTAACTCTGAAGCATTCATTACCCTTGGACCCCCGAGAGCGTAAGATTCGGGAGGAACAATTTCTTCCTCTAAACCAAAGTAATTAATATGAATCTCAGGGTCAGTTTCGTGATTAGTCCATTCTTCCGCAATCCAAACAGTAAAGTCCAATCCGTTCTTTTCTACGAATTCTCTAGCAATTCGAGCCCCTCTAATATTATCGTGATCGGAAAAAGCCGCTCCTGATATTCCGTGTTCAATATACCACAAAACTCTCTCCTCGGGAGTAAGCCACCCATCAGAAAAAGTCGTGTGAACGTGAAAATCAAATAAAAATTCATCATCCTCTAGAGGTGTAATAGGTACGATCTTGTGAGGCGTGAATTGTATGCTCAATAAAATAACGTTAGAACCAAGCAGTAAAAATATAATCCCGGCAAAATATACAAACTCCTTTTTCAAATTATAGGTAATTCTTGTTTTCTTTGACACAGCCCGACGATTATTATTTTCGATTTTTCCCGCAAGGTTAAGGTTCAGCTTAGGATGGATTAGCTTTAATAAAGTGTATCCAACCTTTATTCCAAGTAAAATAAAGCATAGATGTATTCCAACTTGAACAGGAACCATGAAGTACCGACTGACAAAGAAAAATCCTTGAATTAAATACCCTATTATGATTATTAATAAGATTACTACAAGCGTTATAGATAATATTTTAAATGCAAAATAAATGATGTCGTTTAAGATGTGTTTAAGTTGGTTGTATTTTTTTGAATGCAGCCTACCTCTCTTTCTTAAGAACACATAAACAACTCGTAGAATTGGATAAATTATTAAGAATAGCAAGAGCCAAGTAAATTCATATTCCAAGATAAAGGCAATTATTGCAAAAGGTTCGATGATGTATCTAAGCCATGGTAAAATGCTAGAATATTCGGAAGAAACATCGATTTGTCCAAGAGCATCGTAAAAAACTATCTCTCTCGTCCCTACTACAGCTAAAACAAGCAAGATAGCAATCCAAATAGAAAAGAGTAATGATAGTACTGAAAATACTTTATTTTTTAATAAAAAAGACTTTAGACGCATAAATATTACTTTGTTCTTATCCTTTAAAATATAAACTATACCAAGTTCTTTCTAAAATTTAAATAAAAGTATCCAATGTTTTTAGAAAATCGGAAAACTTTTGATATATTCGTACATCAACCACAGGTAGGTTTTCACATATTAGTTGAGATAATTCTTTCTTACCTATTTTACATCTATAAAAAGGCTTTTTACCTTTCAACACAAGAAAAAGGACAGGAGTTTGGATGTTAGATCGATTTTGGTTTAAATTTTGATCGAAATCAAAAGACTTTTTTAACTTTTGAATAATGTAGTCATACATTTTTTCTTTATTTCTAAATTCTGTTTTAAAGTAGATGTGCTCCCATCGGGAGGTTCTATTCGCTAATCGAATTTTCTTAACACATTTAGTAAAAGTATCACTTTTGGTTATTGAGACTAAAAATATTCCTCTTTTGAACGAAAAATCTGAGGAGCACGAAGCTTCAGAAGATCCCGGATTAAAAATCCAGTCGTCTAAGATAAATTGTAAATGAAAATGACCGAGAGCTAAATAATTTACTCTATCCTTAAGTATTTGGATTTTTCGGTAATCAACACCGGGAACCTGTTCCATTTGGCCTTTAATTCCGAAATGTTGAAGAAGAACGTGAAAGAGATCGTCGTCTTTTTCGATTCCATCTTTCACTTTTAAGAGCTCTTCCACAGGGTTTTGCCCTAAATATCTTGTACCGTAAATAATTACATCTTTTATTCTGATTTTCCCGCCCTTCCTCGATTTTAAGTCGTATTCTTTAAATATTTCTTCTGGCGGTAATTCTACATCCCCATCCAGCAAAATCATTAATCCTAAACTGGCTAGTAACTTCAACCAAGACTGACCCCGCTGTTTAAACCTTTGTCCTCTCGAAAATTTTCGAATATCGTGGTTTCCCTCAATTGCTACAATTAAAATTTGGTTTTTCGTGTCTTTTTTGAAACTTGTCAGAAGATTAACTATTTTGGTTAATTTCCCAGGTAGCATTTCTAAGGATGTAAAAACATCACCCCCTAACAAGATAAAGTCTACTTGATGAAGAACGGCAGTCGTCAGTATTTCTTCGAAAGCAAAAATAAAATCGTTCGCGCGATTTTCATTACGATATTGGTGGCTGCCTAAATGAATGTCGCTAGCGTGGATAAACTTAATTGAGTGATTATTATTATATTGATTTTCTGTTTCCTGCTCTAAAATCGTTTCAAATACATTGGCACTTGTCATTTAAATCATCTAAAAGATGTTATTTACAATAAGAATAAAGTGTCAATAAAACCATATAAACCAAAAAGGTCTATGAAAATAGTAAAAAAAAGAGGTAAAAGTTTTTTTTAAGTAAAATACAGCTTTTCTTTTGAAGAACTATTTATTTGCTTAAGCAGTTGTTGTTTAACTCCGCTGTCGAACTCATAATGTCTCGTTTTTAAAAATTCCTCAAGCCGCTCCTTATTCATGCTTGGATATTTGTTACTTTTTACCCAACTAATTGCTTCTTCTATTAATTTACCATCTCCGCCCCCAATAAAAGGGGGTAAGTAAAAGTCTGCAATTATTTTAGTAGAATAGTACGTTCTAACGTATAAGCCTTTATGCTCTAAATTGTGATAAATATGAGGCACTTTTTCCGAAAGGGTATCTATTACAACATTTTTACCTGCTTTTTGGATTTTTTTGTATAGAGGGAACCATTCTTCTGATCCTTGTGGTTGTCGACCTGCTCCTGATACCCATTGGATTCCTGTTAAATCGGGGATTGATAAAAAATCGTCTAAAAACGGGATTTGATAAGGACCATCCATATGGTAAATTGCGTAATCCATGTGTTCGATTTGAGTAATTATGTCTGGTAACGCAAACCTTTTAAACCATTTTGGGTTAAGCATCGCAATAAAGTCACATTGAACGGGGTACCAACTTTTCCTACACCAAATATTAAGCCAAGCATTGAAACCTTTGCAATCCCTCTTAATCATTACATAAAGCTTATCATAAATATTTATTAACTTTTCAAGAATTATTTCTCGGCAAGTATCTATTATGTGTGGTTTACGTTTCATAGTCAGTAATAGATTTGTTGGCCCTAAGAACGAGGAAAGAATATCTAAAACCCCTCCTAAATCTGTAATTGAAATCTGATAATTCTCTTTCGCTCTTTTCACGGCATACTCCGTGATTCTAAGAATCCTCGAATACCATTCGTTATTCTGGTTTAATTTTACGCTTTCAAGTAGAGATATTATTTCTTCTGGGTTGGTTGGGCGACTAAACCAAATAGTTTCAGATTGAAATTTCGGTTCAACGCCAAAAATAGCCGCAACTATGCCCGGTCCGTAATTTGGAAAATAAGAAGGTATTGCTTCCCCACCATAAAAAGTTTTTTCCGCATTTTTCTCAAAACTATCAATAGATTCCTCGATACCCTCTGGGTTTTTTGCTAACCTCCAATCTTGCCCCAAGGCGTCTAAATAACCTCCAATAGCCGCCCTCTTCTTCGAAAAATAGTACGATATAACCGGACGATCAATTACTTCGTGATCCCACCACGCATCCATGCGTTCTTTCGATTCTTCGATATCCTCTTTTAATAACATAATAATAAACCTA
>JAHLWV010000113.1 GCA_019057735.1 Promethearchaeota archaeon
ATTAAAGACATCCCAGGATCATCTGGAAGACTTGACGTAATCTCAAGATGTATTTTATCTGCGCTTACCATTGACACAAATCTTGAAGAAAATATTCAAATTTGGGTTTTTCTGGATAGGTATGGAACATTTGTCTTTGACTCTGATCTGTTCAATGATGAGTCTTTCCCAAAAAACGAAATTCTTTTAACGGATTTCTTTGTAGAATTTATTAAAAAAACAAAAAAAGGAGAAAAGCATCCTGAAACTCCATTGGACTCAATTAAATACTCAAAATTAGATATTTTTGAAGCTATTAAGAACTTCGTCAAAAAAAAATATAAGATTTTTGCGTTAAACGAGAACGGAAAGGATTTTAAAGAAGTTTTTGAGGAACTGAGTTCAAAGGATAATTTGCTATTTATTCTAGGAGATCAAAGTGGTGATCTCCTAAACAACAAAGAATTGAAAAAGTTGAATTTGGTAGATATAAGTCTAGGAAATCGCTCATACTTAGCATCCTCTACGATTCGATTAATTAAAATGAATCTGCAATTATTCATATGATAAATTTTTTATTTTAGAGTACTTTTAAATTTAATTATTGTTAAAACTTAATAATGATTAAATATTGAGCAAAATAGAACAAGCTACTGAGAAACGGAACAGTCAGAGAAGAATTTTAGAAATATTTGTCGTGCTCCCGGCTAAAGCGTTAGTTAAATGGGGATTTACACCAAATATACTTTCATTTTGTGGCTTTTTCTGTTCAGTAGCTGTTGCTATTTTACTCTCATTAGGAGGGTTACATTTTCCCTTTCCTATAGCTTGGATCGTCCCATTTTTGATGTTCTGGGCGGGTGCTTTTGATGTGTTCGATGGAGAAATAGCACGGATGACTCAAAAAATTTCCAATTCAGGAGCGTTTTTAGATTCAAACTTAGATAGGCTTTCTGATGCCGTTATAGTCTTAGGGTTAATAATAGGCGGATACTTTAATTATATAATTGGATATACGATACTATTCTTAATTATTATGATTTCTTATATTCGCTCCAGAGCTGAAAATGAAGGAATTGAGATGAAAGGTATAGGCTTTATGGAAAGAGCTGAAAGACTAATCATTTTATGGTTCGCCTTTATTACTGAATTCTGGATTTTTTTCTTATCAGACCTATTTTATGGAGCTCCTTTCGAACTATTTTTCCCGATATTCACTATAATCTTTACGGGACTACTAATTTTGACAATAGCACAGAGATTAATCTTTTCTTTTAAAGAATTAAGCAAAATTGAAAGGCACGATAAAAATTAACTACTTCTTTTTGAAATTAAACCGTTATAGAACGAATACTTGCTAATCTCCTAAGGGAAGAAAAATTTTTTAAGGTTTGCCTTATTCTAAAATGCAGAAATAGAAGTTAATTACTTATAATAAAAAGCTGATTTTTAATTCCTAAGAAGAGAAGAAGCGGTGGTAAGACCGGCTCAAGTAAGGGAAGTTATAAAACTGTTCAATGCAGTAAATGTGGACGAAGGGTTCCTCGGAGTAAGGCTAAGGCAGTAACTAGACGAACTTCTTTAGTTGATGGGAGAATGTTTGCTGAACTGAAAAAAACTGGGACGATCATTATGTCTGCAAGTACGAAAAAATATTATTGTATAAGTTGCGCTGTTCATAGTCATCAAGTTAGTCAACGAAGTAAAGCATCAAGAAAATTTTAAGTTATATATTTAGAGCTTTAAAGAAAGAGGGCAACGAGTATATAATTTCGCATTCATCTTTAGTTACAACTTCAATAACAGCTCTAATTAAATAAGTATCTCTCAAAGTTTCGCTTGGATTGTATATTTTAACTTTAGTGGTGGGCTTGAACTTCAGAGTATAGTTTTCAGCGATACCGATAACATTATCGTCAGTTTTTAGAATGATACCTAACAAACCCAATTCATAATGAGAGACTATGAAAAGATATTTTGGAGTTTTTGTGTTTTTTACCTTCTCAAAATGAACAACTTCTAAGTAGTCTTCTTGAAGCTCTTTAGGAAGTTTGATATAAGGAATAATCTTCTTTTTTCCAGAAATGTAAGGAAAGGGCGTGTAGAACAGAATGTTAAAACTGGAAATTTTCTTGATTTGCTCGTTATATTTCTCTACATCTTTTACTGAGTAGGCCTTACTAAGTAAAACATCTAATTTATCAACCATGATATCTTCAGTTGAATAGCCATTTAGCACAGTAGCAATATACGATCTCTTTAATTTTTCTATTAATATATCGCTTCTAATTTTCAATTTATAGTCAATACTTATCTCTAACGCCTCATTGTAAAGATTTGCAGCTAATTGTGAGTGCCCTAAAGCTAAGAAATAATCGCCCAGCTCACTGAAAACGATAATAGTATCTAAGAAATTCTTTTCCATATCCATGTTAGCTATTTCATCCATAATCGCCATAGCAGTCTCACTATCATCTCCTTTAATATAAAGAGCAATAGCTTTTCCAATCGCGCATTTAAGTTTAAGTCTTTCGTCGTTATAAATATCAGCAAGCTCTTCTGTAAAATTATATGCCATAATCGCGTTGTTATATAGTCCATGAAATAGTAGGATTAATGCTTTTACATAGTTTAGAGTTAAACATGTTTGGTGATTATGGATTATTGTAGAAAATAAAGCAGCTCTTTCTAAAGAGTCTATAGCATTATTAACTCTCCCTAAAGAAATTAATATAAAGGCTCTTAGGAATTCCATCTTAGATATCTCGCTGCAGATTAATTTTTCAATGATATCGTAATCTTTTAGATTAGTTAGCTGACCTGAAGCAATCTGCAATAGTGAAATTAAGAAACCATTACCTTTCTTTAAATATATTACCGCGTTCTTAGAATCGTGCTTTTCAATTGCTTTGCGAGCTTGCTTTACGTATTCTCGAGATATTTTTAAGTTTTCAAGGAAATTTATTATCCCCGCTATTAACTCTTCTTCACTATTGGCTAGATTATGGTTTTCAATGTATTTCTCACAAATTGCGATTTCTTGATCGTATTTGCCTGCTCCTATTTCAAATTTTACGGGACCTTTTTGACTATCAATATATTGTGAGTCTTGGGTTAAAATAGAGTCTTGTGTTACACTTATTGCCTTCTCTATTAACCATGTTATTTTTTCTTCAGCAGGGTAAATTTTAGAGCGTTCTATCATGTACGATAAAGTGTAGTTTAAACTCTTTTTCCAAATATTTTTAAAATAGCTCCTTAACTGCTTATTGGAAATTGTTCTGTGAATTTTTAGTAAAAAACTTGAGAGCGATAAAATATTGATTTTGCCGCGAAAGTATAAATTAGCGTTTTTAGCAAGCTTAAAGTCGTCAGATACCATATTAATATGAATAGGTTGATTATTTTCTTTATCGAGCAATTTCTGCGATAACGAGAGCAAAGATAAATCAGGATCTTGAGCAGGAAACCGAATGCCTTGAGAACTAAGTTTTTTTTTAACAGCTTCTATTTCAGAATCGGTTATTTCCTCGACATGTATGATTTTCTGGAATTTTTCACGGAACGTATGGGGTGCTTTAATTTCATCAAATACAACGGTGCTAATGTAATACTCAAAACCTAAATCAGACGCTACTTTATCAAGGTTTCCGAGAAAATTTTTAGCTCTAATCGAGTTCATACAAATAAAGAAATTTGCATCAAATACGATGATTTCGCTCATTTTTGGCATAATTCCCTAAAACATCTCCTTATATCAAAAGTTACATTTTAGATATTAATGATTATATTAAATCTCTAGTAATAATATAAAATCTAGTATTTTTCAAGCTCTTAGAATCTATGGTTAAAAATGAACGTTATTAGCGTTATTGGGAATTCTGGCTCTGGTAAGACTCATCTAATTGAATTTCTTATCAAGAAATTTAAAACAGAACATGACCTTGAAGTTAGTGTTGTAAAATATGTCCATGAACATAGAATAGACGAAGAAGGAAAAGATTCTTTTAAATTTTCTGAAGCCGGTGCGGTCTTTTCTGTTATAAAAAATAAGTTTAATCAAAACGCAATTTATCTCAATAAAAAAATCAGCGTAGAGGATTTAATAAACTGGCTCAAAAAAAGCCCATATAAAGTTGATCTTATAATTATTGAGAGTTTTAGGGATGTATCGTACCCTACCATTTTATGCGTAAAAGAATTACAGGAGATTGAAGTCCAATTAAACAAAAATGTTAAATTGATATCCGGATTAATCGGCTTAAATAAACCCAGCAAGAAAAGAGAAGATCAGATACCGATTTTTAATATACAAGAAAATTTTGAAAGATTTAGTAATTTGTTTAATATACCTTAGAAAATAATAGAGTTAATCAGCAGTTTCCCAAAAATCTGTGAGTTGTTGACAAACATACTCGATATCTTGTAGGTTTTCTATGTGTTCAGCATCACCAATAAAATAATTTTTTAATATCTTATATATCTCCGTTTTATTTTCATCGTTTTTTATCAAAACACGAATTTCCGATATAAAATTGATAATTGGAGTGATAAGCCCAGTGATTAACCACTCTTCGAATAGTATCTGTCCTTTGGGGGACTGAAAATTAAACGTAATAACAAACCTAGCGATGTCTTCATATCGATAGAAGTATTTTTGTGGTATATTTACTTTGAAATTTTCTAAATCCTTTAGTAAAGCGTCTTTATTCATCGATATAATGTAATCAGGCCAAACATCATCAGAAACATTCAAATCACTAAAAACAAACAACTCTAATACCCTTAATGCGATGTTTTTCCCGACATACCTACTTCTTGGGTCGATAAAGTTTTTGGATGCTTGGCTTGGAAGTTTCCTGAGAAAGATTTTGTCGATAAGTGTGTAGAGCATTCTACAAATATGATCCACTACTATTTTAAAATTTAGTAATTCATTACTCGGATCTTCTTCTAAAGTCTTATTCTCAATCTCAATCAAACGCGATATGCTCGAATTTAAACTAAGTAAAAATGCTTTAAAGAAATCGTAATTGAGTTCTGAGATTTCTTTGTTAAATATTTTCTTAAAAAAGATATCTGGGTTCTCGATGTTTGTCAAAATCGAAAGAGTGTCTAAAAACTCTTGAACTTCGCTAATTGTGTTAGAGTTGATTACATTTTCCGTTTTTGAATTATAATCATTTAATTTTGATTTGAATTCAGTGGGTAAAAACAAGAGATCACTCACTTCTAAAGCTTCTAAACTCCCACTTCCGAAATAATATTTGGTATAGAGAAGAAATAAATTAAATTGGCTCTTTTGGCTAGGTAAATTATTAGCCTGGAACGTAGAGTATAGAGTAGATTTAAAATCAATGAAATCAAAGATTCGCAATAGCGCGTTCTTTTTTTCGTCAGTATAATCGAAATTCCGCAAGAATTCTTTTCTAATAATATCTAGCTTTGGAAACACCGAATCTTCCACTCTCGAGCATACAAAATTTAGGAAGTCCAAAATTGGAGAAAAATTTCCTAACAGGTTACATTTCTTATAAAAATAATACATTAGATCAACGAGGTTCTCTTTAGCACTAGAATACTGGTCAAGAGCTATTTGGTACACCCTTTCCCTCCCAGCCAATAATTTATCAAAGTATTGCTCAGGAACATCTTTAAAGTATTTTAAAAAATAATATAAATTTGATAAATAATAATTATCAAAAAATTCGTCTTTGCTACTCTTGATAACGATTAAAAAATTCAGAGCGTTACTTTCACCATTATTTAAAACAACACCGTCTAAAACGATGTAAAATTTTTCATCTAAAAGTTTTCTCAATACTACTCCAAGTATGGTAACTACCATATAGAGATATCCTGATGGGGAGGCGGATGGAGAGGTTATGTCATCAACATTATCTTTAAAATCCTCAGCAAATTCGTTAAAGATCTCCTTTTCTTCGGAAGATAGATTGTAACTATACTCTAAAAATAAATTGTCGTCTGATATCTTCTCTTTTTCTATTAATTTTAAAGAATTAGTATCGTATCCACAGAAAGTTTGTAAGTAAAATGTTAGAAGTTCGTCGAAATGTTGAAAAAAGAAAGTACTGTAAGTTTTTTTAATAACGCGATTCTTATTTTTTAGTTTAAACGCCTTCCAATCTCGGTTAATTTTTTCTTTAAATTTGTCAAAAGCAATATTTTTGGCTTCTAGTATTTCAAAAAAAACGTGCGAATTCAATTTAATGGTTAAATCTCTTCCCTTGGAATGCTCTCCAATGGATTTAAGAATAGTACGTAATTCTTTATTAACCACGATTAATCAAATTTTAAATTATTAAGATAGACAAATAAAATCCTTACAACCCTAATATAAAATTATAAAATACCCGTATATATAACGTGAAATTTCAGAAATAAAAATCTTGGTATTTAAATAATTACGTGTTTTGTCTACTTCGGAAGTTTTTTAGGATGTAAGAAATTTAAACTATTTTAGTTATTTCATCGACTTCGGTGTAAATCATAGCCTTTTCTTTATTATTTCCATCTACTATGAGATATTTACCTTCATCTTTTGTAAAATTTCCGATTGCTTCTGATGTAACGCCATTCTTAGCCAACAAATTAATTAAATCTCTAGCGAATTCGGGATTAATTGAAATTATTAGAGACCCCGAAGATATTGTACTATAAGGGTCAATGTTAAAAATGTTACTCAATTCCTTCGGCTCTGGTAGGACATTAATTTTATCTTTATTAATTATTACACCCAATTTTGATGCAATCGCAGTTTCAGCAATTCCGCAAAATAAGCCTCCTTCGGTTATGTCGTGCATTGAAGTTACTGTAAAATTGTCATTTGATAGAACGGCTTCTTTATATATGCTGATACCGGGATCGTAAAGGTAATTTTTACATTTTTCAATAAATTGACTACTATACCCTTTCTCTTTTAATAAATTTTCTTTTTCTCGAGCAATAATGGTAGTACCTTCAATAAAAATCCCTTTGGTTA
>JAHLWV010000114.1 GCA_019057735.1 Promethearchaeota archaeon
CAATCTTGTAAAACGCCCCTATTAATAAATATTCATGAGGAAGAGGTTATAATTTGAATAAAATCAAGGGCATAAACCGAAGAATGGAATCAACAGCAGCGTTTCCTTCTTGATGGTGTTTTCAATATATTTCTATCATTTGTATTATTAGTTTCTTTATTTAATGGTAATTCAGTACCACAAATTTCACAAAACTTTACACTTAAATCATTTATTTGTGTTCCACAATTAGGACAGTTCAACTTATCTCACGAGATAATATTTTAGAATAATCAGTAATCTTTTATGAGATAATTGAATTAGACGCATTTAAAAATAATCCTTATTTTTCATAATAGCCGGATAATGAAAAAGAATTATCACTAATTTTTGAAGAAGTAAGAAATTCAGCAAACAAAATTATTGAAAGGAAAGGTGAAACATCATATGGAATCGGTTTATTTCTTGCTCAAATCACCCAAGTGATTTTACATGATGAGAATACAATTTTACCTGTTTCATCTTTAATAAGAGACTATTTAGGCATTTCGATTGGTGGTTTGCTCTATAAAAATGGTTTTGGCTTTCGTGATGGAAGAATTTAATATTAATAGAAAGAAAAAAAATTATTGATTTTATTATTTACAACAATCTTTACATTTTAGTTCAGATAGGCTTACATATCCACAGTCTTCGCCCATAAAACACTCAAATTCGCTCTTTTCTTCGTTAAAAACCATATCTTGAGCACAACACTGAGGAAGTGTTTCAATTACTTTTCCACATTCACTACATTTGTATATTTCCATGTTTTCCATGTTATACATTCACCTTTTTTCGGTTTGGTTTATTCAATGATTTCCATCGGCTTACCATGATGTTCGGGGATTTTTTGGGCTCCACAAGACGCTCCCATCCAACAAACTAGCTGATTTCCTTCTTTATGCATTGGTTTCCCACAATGCATTGGCACTTCGAGAATAGTTTCACCACATTCAGCACATTTTAATTTTCCCATTTTTTTATCGACCTCCTATTTTATTTATATTTAGTTTTTGTTTAAATTTGAAATTGTTAAGATAATGTTACACCGCTAGTAGAGATGTCTTTTCCAAAAACAACTCTACAACCATATTTTGTCTTAGAATCTGCATTTTTCACTATTAATTTTTTAAATATTTTGCCTTTCGTATCAATAAAAAGATCTTCTTTTTCTTTAATTAATGGTTTTATAGCGGGATCTAAATAAATATTAATTTTTTTGTTCCACTCTGAAATTTTACTGATACCGTCTAAATAATTTTCGTCTGTCTCAAAGGTAATATCGGGTTCTATAATCGTATAACAATTCATATATTTATCTTTTACATGTAAAACAAGATTCAATCTATCGGAGATGCCCACTGTTTTCTTTTTAAGATATTTTTCAGCATTTTCAGAAAATATTAGTTTCGTATTTAATAACCTCTTATCAAAAAATATTTTATCAATATTAAATCATAAATTTAAAAAAAAAATTATATTAAATATTCCATAGCAATTCCATGGTGCTCAGGATAAATTTGTTTTCCACATTCTGCACCCATCCAACATACTAACATTTCTTTCCCTTCAACTATATCTGGATGCATTGGTTGACCACAATGTTCTGGAACATCGATTTCCTTACCACATTTCTTACACTTTAGAGCGGGTTTTTCTAGTTTTTCCATAATTGCTTCATCATCGATAATTCTTTCACCTTTTATTTTAAAAAGCTTTAATCTAGCTGAATTCAAAACAACTGTCAATGAACTCAGAGACATTGCAGCTGCTGCTAAAATTGGATGTATAAAACCTGTAACTGCTAATGGTATCATAGCAACATTGTAAAAAAATGCCCAAAAGAAATTCTGATAAATGACCTTCATAGTCTTCTTGCTAATTTTAATACCATTTACAACATCTCGAATATCACTCCGCATTAAAATGAGACCTCCTGTCTCTTTCGCCACATCAGCGCCGCTACCAATAGCAATTCCCACATTGGCTCGAGCTAATGAAGGAGCATCGTTAATCCCATCACCGACCATTGCAACAACTTTACCTTCGCTTTGGAGTTTTTTTATAACATTTTCCTTTTCCTCAGGAAGAACTTCAGCAATTATTTTGTCAATTCCAATAAATTTACCAACTGCATTGGCAGTTACTCTATTGTCGCCTGTAAGAAGAATTGTTTCTATTCCTAATTCTCTTAATTCTGTTATCGTCTCTTTAGCATTTTCCTTAATAATATCAGCTATCGCAATAATTCCTGTAAATTCATTATTCACTGCTAATAAAACTACTGTTTTTCCTTCGTTCTCTAATTTTTCGATTTGATTTTCATTTGCTTCATAGCTGACATTAAATTTTTTTAAAAGTTTTCTATTTCCTAAAAGGATTTGATTACTTGATTCAGTTGCTTTAACACCATAGCCTGGAATGGCTTCAAAATTATCAGGTTCTCCAATACTCAAGTTTTTCTCTTTTGCAGCTAGTAAAATTGCTTCAGCTAAAGGATGTTCAGAATTTTTCTCTGAACTTGCAGCAAAGTTCAAAATTTCATCTTCAGTAAGCGAATCAATTCTCACGATATCGGTAACCCGTGGTTCACCTTTAGTAACAGTTCCAGTTTTATCAAAAACGATAGTATCAACATTTTTAATTTCTTGTAGATATTCACCTCCTCGAATTATGATCCCATATTCCGCAGCTTTTCCTACACCTACCATCAACGCAGCAGGTGTCGCAATTCCTAATGTACAAGGACAAGCAATGATCATAACTGAAATCACGACATAGAAAGCAACTACAGGAAATCTTAATGTTGGGTCTGCCATCAAATCGAAGAAGAAGAGCCAAAACACGAAAGAGAATAGTGCGACTGATAAAACAGCAGGTACGAAATAGGAAGCTATTTTATCCGCAATTTTTTGAATAGGAGCCGAAGATTTCTGTGCTTCTTCGACCATTTTTACAATTTTCATTAGAGTCGTGTTTTCACCAACTTCTGTGGCCTTAAATTTAAAAGTCCCAGTTTTATTTAGAGTGGCACCTGTTACCTTAGCACCAGCACTCTTTTCAACTGGTATGCTTTCTCCACTAATTAACTTTTCATCAACAGCTGAATGACCTGAGATAACGATTCCATCAGTAGCAATTGTTTCGCCTGGTTTAACGACAATAATATCATCAACTACTATGTTTTCTGCAGGAATTTTAAATTCCTTACCGTCTCTTATAACATTTGCCATTTTAGGTTTCATGTCAAGTAATTTTCTAATTGCTGACGAACTCTTCCTTTTTATACCTTCTTCTAAGTATTTTCCTAATAAAATAAAAGCGACTATAATAGCTGCCGTGTCAAAAAAAGCCCATCTCATACTGATAGGGAAGATGAGTGTTCCTATTGGAATTCCAAGTGCACCTTCAATAAACGGTAGAATTGTAACTAATGTGCTATAAAAATATGCCGTTAGAACTCCAAAAGTTATCAAAACATCCATATTTACAGTCCTATTTCTGAGAGCTTTAATTGCACCTTTATAGAAAGACCACCCCCCTATCCATATCACAGGAGTACTTATTATTAATAATAATACGTACATTTCCACTGTAAAAGATAGGTACAAGGTAAGGAAAGCAGGAATTATCGCCAATGATGCTCTAAAAAGTGCAAAGAACACTACACCTGATAGAGCCAAGGAAACTCTTCTTTTCATTCGCTTTAATTCTCCCTCTGGATCTAAGAAAGTCTTCAAACAAGTTTCCATGCAAAAATAATAAGTTTTTCCATCAACTACTGCTGAAATAGCTTTATCTTTATCTACATTCATTCCGCAAACAGGATCTTTTACCATTTCTTTCACCTAACTCTTTATTTATTTTATAATAATAACTTTACTTTTTTATCTAATTTATTTCTATTATATCTTGTGTTTATAATTTCTAAAAAACCAAAGCCTAAATTTTTGCTAAAATCCTTAACTTCCATATCTATGCTCTTTGTAAATGCTTTTTGGTTTTTTAATATAATAAAAATATTACTTTAATATATATATTAAAAAGTATATATTTAAATATTATTTTTATATTCTAAAGATCAATAATAAAATTAAAGGATATTTAAAAAAAGATAGGTAATTCCATTATGGCTGAAGAAACTGAAATTAAAATTCAAAATCTCACCAAATTTTATATGTTAGTGTTATTAAAATCAAATAGTACAGTTACAGGGTATTTTATTCTTAAAAGACTTGAAAAGGATTTGGGGAAAACTGCTAGTCCAACATATGTATATGATTTCTTAAAAAGCTTAAAATCTCAAGGATATGTAGAGGATGTTGCAAAGTCTAAAACATCGAAACGCTCGAAAGGTTATCAACTCACTTCTCAAGGTCATGAATTCGTAGATAGAATCTTCTCAAGATTTAACAACTTAATAGACGTTGCAATCCAGTCAAGATTAGAAATTTGCGCCGGTTGTGGCGTTAAACTTTACGATAATTACCATAGTGAAAAAATTGGGAACAAAACTTTAAATTTTTGCTGTAAGCATTGTGTAAATGCATTTAAAAACGCACAAATGTAAAAAATCATACTTAATAATTTTTGCCTTATCTGTTACCTTTAAAAATCTTAAGAAAAAAAAGTATTCACTATTTGTTGAAACTATACTCTTGTTCCACATAAAGGGCAAAATTTAGAATTACGAGCATCTAATTTTGAACCACATTCTGGACAATATTTCGTTGTTTCAGATGGTTTAAATTCCTCGTGTTTTCCTGAAGGAGTTATAGTATCAATTGTACCTTCTAAGTATTCTTCACGATTCGCGTGTCGATTAAGTACGAATAATAATATTGCTACAATTATTATAAAAGAAATAACTCCTAGAAAAATTAATGCTCCATTAGGAGTAAACCAATCCATCATGTGTCCCATTTCATCATCCATTCCATCAAAAATCATAATTCAATCCTAGTATTTTGTATTTTATTCTAAATTCTTTCTTTGTTTTTGGATTCTGTCTCTTGATTATAACTATTTCTGACGAGTAAATATAAAACTAATCCAAACAGATTTAGTATTAATCCGATTAACAACCAAAATTCAGAATTTTTGACTCCCCGCCTCAACGCATCTTTATGTAAATAGTAAGCAATTAAAACACTAAAGCCTACGTACATAACCGTTCCAACGACCATAAAAATCCATCCATATGGCCCAAATACGTTAATCCACCAATCCATCATATGAATTTCATATATTTGTAATACTGTCAAATTTATTCAATAACCTCAGTTAATTATTTTTATAATAATACTTTAAAATATATACATAGAAATATATATTTAAATATTACTATTCTAAAAAATAAATTACTAAAAAATAGTATAAAAGATTATGAATTCACTCTAATGTAAAACTTTTTCTTATCTATGCTCAATATTCTGCATCTTTTTTGATTTGTAAGCCTTAATATAAGTTTTACCACCGAAGGAATTAATTAAGACGGTTGAAACGCTCAAGGCCATTGCGATCATGGCCCAAATGGGGTGTACAATTCCAGCTATTGCTGTTCCGATTCCTATTGCATTAAAACCAAACGCAAGTATTATGTTTTGTAAAGTTTTATAATAACTTGACTTTCCTATATTATATGCATCTAAAATCCTTTTTAAATCATCTGTTACCAAGATTATATCAGCAGATTCGATTGCAATATCTGTACCTGCACCGATTGCGATTCCAATATCAGCTTGCATTAGTGCGGGTGCATCATTTATCCCATCCCCAATCATTGCCACTCTTTCTCCTCTCGCTTGCAGTTCTCTTATTTTTAAAGCTTTCTCTTGGGGTAATACTTCTGCTAATACTTCC
The DNA here is from genome assembly GCA_019057735.1 of Promethearchaeota archaeon. The sequence continues at coordinate 5,884 of JAHLWV010000114.1, forward strand.
TTAATACCTAATTTTTTCGCAATAGTTCTTGTTACGCGTATATTATCTCCTGACATTATTAGAGTTTCAAAACCTTCCTTATGAAGCAGTTCTATTGCCCCATGAGCCTCCTTTTTCAATTTGTCGCCTATTGTGATAAATCCCATTGGATTCTTGTTTTCTGAAATAAATATTACTGTTTGACCTTGATTCTGTAATTCTTTCACACGCTCACGTAGATCATCAACAATAACGCGATTTTCTTTCATAAATCGGTAATTTCCTACAAGAATTAGTTTATTATTTATTATCCCCTGAACACCATGGCCCACAGAAGTTTGGAAGTTATTTACTGGTAAAAGTTCAATTTTTTTTTTAATTACATAATTAACAATCGCCTTTCCTAAAGGATGGTCAGAACCTAACTCAACGCTCGCCGCCTTAGCTAATAAATCATTTTCGTTATAGTTCGCAGTTATATAAACTTGAATTACTTGGGGCCTCCCAATTGTAAGTGTCCCTGTTTTGTCGAATATGATTTTATTTATATCTTTAAAAACTTGAAACGCTTCACCAGAACGCAACAGAATTCCTTTCTGAGCAGCAATCCCGCTTCCTCTAATCATTGCTAGTGGAGTAGCCATTCCTAAAGCACATGGATATCCCATAACTAATACCGCTAATAATGCAAATATAGCTCTTTCTATGTTGAACTCACCTATGATTAACCACGCACCAACAGTCCATAAGAAAAAAGCGAGAAAAGCAGCGAAAAGAACGATTTTTACAAAATATTTTAATATATGATCAATTAAAATAACGATCCCTGGTTTAAGTGCACGAGCTTCTTGAATGTGTTGAACAATTTGTTGTAGGAACGATTCTGAGCCGATTTTAGAAACTTTCACTGTTAAAGTACCAAATTGATTAATAGATCCTCCGATGATCTGATCTCCTTTTTGTTTATAAACAGGAATGGATTCGCCTGTAACAAGGCTTTGATCGACAGTTGAGGTTCCTTCTATCACTATTCCATCTACAGGAATGCGCTCCCCTGACCGCACTCTTACAAGATCTCCCGGATTTATTAAATCAATAGATATTTCTTCTTCTATAC
>JAHLWV010000115.1 GCA_019057735.1 Promethearchaeota archaeon
AGAGCTAAAAGGATAATACGGATTAAACTAGGCTTTCTCAAAAAGAAACACTAAAAGAATTTAAATTTTCTTGAAGGATAATCAATATATATTCTAATAAAATTTAGGGATATTAAAAATGACAGTAACAAATAAGGAAGATATCAAAAAATCCCGTATGTACGCCCGCCAACAATTAATCGACGGTTGGGATCAAGAAATAGTACACGAAGGTTGCATTATGATCGTTGGTGTGGGGGCTTTAGGTTGCGAAATAGCAAAGGATTTTGCATTAATGGGTATTGGAAAAATAGTATTAGTAGACTTGGATACTATTGAAACATCTAATTTATCCCGTCAAATGTTATTCAAACCGGGGGATGAAGGTCGTCCTAAGGCAGAAGTCGCAGCTGAAAGGCTTAAAGACATGAATCCATTCTTAAAAGTCGATTTTTACTTTGAAAAACTCCAGAAATTACCGATGTCAGTGTACGAAGAGTGCGACGTCGTCGTTGCCGCCTTAGATAACTTTAATGCACGGTTAGATTTGAATAAGATTTGTCTTCGGCTGAAAAAACCAATGGTAGAGGGAGGAACAGTAGGATTTGAGGGTCATGTACAAGTAGTTATCCCTAAAGATTCAGGACTCAAATATAAAAACAGAGAATTTGAAATCGAAAAAGTTGTAGACACGATAATGTGGGAATATGATAATCCAGAGTATTTAGATGCACAAAAAGAAATCGAACAACTAGAATACTTGATAGAACGATTGAAGCAAGAGAAGCTCGAGCCATTTAGAAGATTAGTAAGAAAACAGGTAGAAACAGAATTTGATAAAAAATATGCTGAGGATCTTATAAATATAACGCCTTGTTATCGATGTTTAGTTCCAGTCCCTCCTGCAGATGATAAATTAGTTGCGGCGTGTACTTTAAAAGGGCTTCCAAGGAATAGAAATCATTGCGTTATAAAAGCTGAAGTTCTTTTCGAAAAAGATTACGGTTTTAAACCGGATATGAATGTTGATGACGACGTGGTAAAATTAAAGGCTTTAGCTCAAAAAGAATTGGAGGAATTAAGGGGCAGAGTTTTCAACGAGAACGTTTCCGAAGAAAAGCTAGAAATACTTACACCAGAAGAAATTACAGAATGGAAAGAAAATATAAAAGAAACTTTCGGAGAAGATTATAAATTTGAAGAAATGGAAAACATCTTAGGTAATAAAATAGCTGCCATCCAATCAGTAAGCTCTATAATCTCTAGTATTCAATCGCAGGAAGCTCTAAAATTATTGTTTCGAGTACGTGGAAGAAATATCGGTCCACCGATGGATCCTCCTTATATTAATTATAATGGCGTTTATGGCCAATTTGATCAATTAGATATTACCAAACGGGAAGATTGTTTAGCATGTGGAGATATTGAAGGTGAAGAAAATGTACAATTAGTCGTTCCGTTTGATGCCGATGTAGGCTATATTTTCAAAGCTATGAGAATATCAGGTCATACTTTAGAACCAATTTTATGGATGATCACTAACCCAGTTAATAAAGAAATGTATTGGAATCCTTATATGAGTGGTGAATTCAAAGATCCAACCATAAAACTAACGAAATTAAAAATAAAAAGCAACGATATCCTAACTCTCACTCCACTTGGGAAGGCAAAAGTAGAATCGGAAATTAAAAAATACAATGTGATTATTACTTTCATTTGAACTACCAGCACCTAAAGGAGCTGGATTCTTGTTTCTTCGACCACTGCGCCCTAAAGGGCGTCTTACACGATCTCCACAAGCGTAACTTCCCGTGGTCCCCACGGTAGGTCAAATAATGACGGCGATTCCTTTTTCTTGTAAGAGGCGAATACCTTCTCTCTTAAGATTCGTTGAAGCGTTTAAATCTCGTTGATGGCGCGTCTTGCAATCAGGACATACCCATTCGCGCTCTGCTAATGTCAATTCTGAATTCCTATGCCCGCAGACGGAGCATAACTTACTTGAGGGAAAAAAGCGGTCTACCTCTTGATAATGCTTTCCTCGCCATTCAAGCTTGTATTTTAACAGTGTTTTAAACTGGTGCCATGAAAAGTCTAAAGTCACGGATTTTGAAAGCCCGCTATTAAACTGTTGCATTCCTTGAACGTTAAGGTCTTCCAAGACCACCGCTTCATACTTGTTAGCAAGTTTAAGGGTTGTCTTGTGCACCCAATCGTGTTTTTTATTCCAGGTTTTCTCATATACCCGAGATAACCGTAATCTTGCCTTCCATTGGTTCTGGGAACCCTTTTTCTTGCGGGATAATTGGCGATGTAATTTCTTAAGTTTAGGCTCAGAGGAGCGATAAAACCTCGGATTGGAAAAGTTCTCATTCTCGCCTACTAGAAACTCAGTAGCGGACATATCAAACGCTCCTATACGCTCTTCGCAGATTTCAGTCAGAGGTGTAATATCGAGCTCTCTCTCAATTAAAATCGCCGCGAAGTATTTTCCGCTCTTGGTTTTCGAAACGGTCACATGGCGAATTGGTACCGCAAAACTCCGACTGTCTTTATACTTTATCCATGTCTTAATTTTAGGGAGCTTAATCCGTTTTCGGTCAAAATCGATCTTGATGTTATCGTTGACGTTATAAGTGGTATAGGATTGCCTATTTCTCTTTGATTTAAACCTCGGGTACCCTACTTTTCGATTCTCCTTTAGCCCTTTAAAAAAGTTCTGGAAGGCTTCTATTAAACTTCGAGTAGTAGATTGCAAAGCTTTGCTATCTACCTCTTTCATGAACTCAAATTCTTGTTTGTATTCCTTTTCTGTTTTGTACTCGTGTTCTCTTAGAGCTTCATGGTCGTCTTTAAGCTGTTGATATGTATCGTTGCGTTCAGCTAACATCTGATTCCATAGCAAACGACAACAGCCAAAAGTCTTGTTAAGTACCTCTCGTTGGAGGTCTGTAGGATATATACGAACCTTGACTGCTTGGTTAACCTTCAAGAGCAATTTTCTCCCTTTGATTTTAACGTATTTCTTTCTGATATTCCATCACGAATATTTTTGTTAGGGTACGATAAAAAAAAGATAACTTAGTAGGTTTTATGATTTTTGTCAGCATTCATCCATGCCCTAAAGGACATGGCTTTCTGCTTTAATAATGGTAAAAATTATTATTCTTTTTTGTAAACTCCGATCACAGTTGTCACAATTTATTTGTATCTCTTACATGGTTAATAAGAGTGTCGATATAGTATGACTCTATACCTGCATTAGCTCCCGCTAATAAATCTATATCGGAGTCGCCAAAATAGATCACTTCTTCAGTATTAACTTTGAAATAATCTAAGATTTTTAATAAACCATCGGGTTCAGGTTTCCATTTTCTAACGTCTTCTCGCCCTACAAAATATTCAAATTCATTAAGGATTCCTGCCATTTTAAGTGATATGAGAATAGTAGAATGCGTGTTTAGCGAAAAAACCGCCAATTTAGCATTAGGAGATACTCCAAAGACCTCTTTATTATTAATGAAATAAACCGTTTCTTTAATGGGCTCATTACTTGTTATATTTTCAAGTTCATATTGCTGTATAAGGTTAAAATTTAGTTGAAGTTCTTCTTCATCCTCCATCTCAACGATTCTAGAGAGGATTGCCGACATACTTTTTAAATTGATAGTTTCTCGATTCTTTTCTGTAAAACGGGTAATTAAAGCTCTACGTAAAGAATGCCAATCAGCAGCCAATCTTACAATAGTACCGTCTAAGTCAAAAACAATTACTTTCTTTCTGGTGAACGAAAATGGTAGCTTTTTTGTCATGTGCTCGACAATTACTTCCTCATTTACTAATTATGATAATATACTATCCAAATTAAGTTTTAACAGAGAATTTTACAATGGGTTCATAAGCGAGCATAAAATTGTGCCTTATATCCTATTTTATGAAAAGGACATTCTTTAATACACACAGAACACCCCATAGTTTTGTAAAAGTATTCTATGCACTTTTCACCGTCGATCCGGGTAACATTGCCGTTTTCTTTAACAATTGGTTCGTCGTAAATTGCGCTAACGGGGCACAGATTAAGGCACCTTTTACATTTTTTGCAGTATTGCTCGATATTAACAGGTTCTTGAACAACTTCTGGAAGAGGAGATATATTAACTGAAATTACAGATAACCTTTGTCTAGGACCGAATTTTTTAGTAATTAAAAGACCCTGCCTTCCTATTTTACCTAATCCCGCTTTTACTGCCATAGCTGGATATAGGATTGGTCCTCCAAGAGGATGACAACCAATTGCTCGATATCCTTTTGATCGTATAAAGGCTGTTAATTTATTAGTGGCTTCACCTAACTCTGCATAAATATTTAGAGATTCAATTCCTGCTGGAGGTTCAGGTGCCGCATCTATTGCTTCGTAGTCCATCTCCATCCCCAAGACGATTGCGTTCTCGTACAAAACATCGATTCCACCAATGTGATCGTTCTCAAAGATAAAATCTTCATCTACGGGAGCAAATCCTATAAGATCGATACCTAGTTTTTTTGCTTGAACAATAATTTCGTCCCATAACTCTTGAGGGGCAGACTGAACGCCTTCAGGGAGGTCTTTAATCTCCTTTTTATAGGTTGAAATCGCTTTCCGAATCGTATTAAAGACTTTTGGAATTATCCTCATTACATTTCCAGATGATGGACCTTCTAGATCTTTTATATCGAATTTGGTCAGTTCAATCAATCTTGACTTTAATCCCTTTGACTTCTTTAACATTGTTATCTCACAAATATCATTTATGGGTTTAATCCAACCAGTTTTATAAAGATTATTGTTATAAAAACACAAGGAATAATCTTAATATCACTCTATTATTGATCAATTTCAAAAAATAAGGGTAGAATTCAGAGAAAAGAAGAGGTTGTGGATATATAAATCAAAGGAGTATGGAAATTTAAAAGTTATTAGTGATATATGTGATATAATTGTAAATCTTGAGAGAAAGAGTGATAATATCGTAAAAAAAAATGATTCTATTCACCAAAGAAATGAAGCATTAAACAAATCTCTAAGTATTGGGAAGAAGCGTTTTCCACCAAAAAAACGTTTAGAAATTTGTGAATATATATTTGGGAATATTTCCAGAGATAAATTAACAGTTTCTCAGGTAGTTAAATTAATAAAATTAACGAAGGTTTATCAAGAATGGAAATTGGATTTATCTCATTTTGAACCCTACACTGATAATTACATTAAAGATTTAATTGCGATTATTATCAAATTACTTAAGTTAAATCAAAACTTTAATAAAGACTATGATGATCACATTAGCATACATAGCTTGTCCTTAGAGTTATACACACAAGGAATTAAGTTAGGTGTGAGTTTACCTCAATTTGAGAGAATACTCACTGAGCTTTTTGACTTTCTTAAACTAAATTTTAATAATGAATTCAAGGTTGAACGTGTTAAAAAAGGTAGAAAAATAAAATTTGATAATGAAAGTGTTAGAATTGCTACTTACAAAAAGAAATTCAGACTGCTATTTGAATTAAATAATCCAAATCATGAGTTTAAGATCCTAGAATTTATTACAGATCCTTTTAAAGGAAGATGTGCAAAAAAAGAGTGTAATAGTGACTATACAAAGTTACCCGCTATAGAATTTCACCATTTAGATAGTAGTTTTAAAAATGTCACTTGGAATAGGATTTACAGTAAGGCTTATAATGATATAAAGGTTTTACTCGAATCTGATAAAACTATTCCAATATGTCGAAATTGTCATGAATTTTTTTCTAGTAATTTATTTCAAGATTTTGAAGACATAATTCTAAAAGAATATCTTTTTTATAATAAAGAAAATCAAATTCGCTCTGTAGAGGAAATTGACAATTTACTAGATAATCTGATAATTAATCATCCAAATTATATAGATCGGGTAAAAAAATTAAATCAAACTAAGGAATCGATAAAATTTCAAATTAAGGGTTGGTTAAAAAAAAGAGCCGTAATAGAACAACTTTTTGATGGTAAATGTCAAGGATGTAATGAAGTGAGTATAAAAATGAATCTACCAGCACTTACCTTCCATCACCTAAATTCGGATGAAAAAAAATCAAAATGGACAGAACTACTTCCATCTCTTACGATTTCTCAACTATCTAAAGGAATTGTTGAGGAAGAATGCACATGTTTATGTGCAAATTGCCATGCTATTATTGAATCAAAATATTATTTTAATAATATTGCAAAAATTTTTCATACAAAAAACGATAAAGGTAACTTCTACACAGATAATATAGAATCTTCTATTAGAAAAGCTGAAGATCATTTCAAACAATTAAAGAAAAATTTACGTAGTGAGCTAAACCGGATTAGAAATTTACAAAAAATAGAAATAGAAGATTATCTAAATGAAAGATACGGTTATGGAAATGCTTGGAAGAGGTATTTAATAGCAATTTATCATAACATAATGAGCAAAAATATCAATAAAATAAGACCGAGGGAAATAAACCTCACAAATGTTGGAAAATATTTTAAAAAATTAATGGAAAAAGATTTATTAAGATTAGTTGAAGAAAAAAAGGGAAGTTTCAGGATTTATGAGTTAAGCGATAAAGGATTTATAGAAGTGGAAAAAATTTTTCAAAGTTGGAATAATGAAATTAAGATCCAAAAAGAAAGAAAGAAAAAAAATAATTTGACTTAATCCATGGCGTATTTGCTAGTCCATGACTTAGCCTTTGCCTCGAACTTCTTCTGAGCCCTAAAATATTGCTCGCCCGCTTCGTGGTTAAGAGGATCTCCGGGGTTAAAGAAGGGAGGCTCTACATGCATCATTCCCTTCAGTGCTTCTACGATATTAGTTAGAGTCTTGCTCGGAGTCCAGCCTGAAGCCCCTGTTGAGGCGTCAACTTTTCCAACAAGGTCAGGATTAATCAGATCTAAACATATATTAAGTTTACCTGGAGGTATTGACGAAT
>JAHLWV010000002.1 GCA_019057735.1 Promethearchaeota archaeon
AAATACTTAAATGATAAAAGAATCTAAACAAATAAAATTTTTAACATTTCATTAATTTAGTTCGATTAAAACAAGTTTTATTTGTATTTAAATCTTATAAAGAAATAAAACACTTTCTACTCATAATATCAAGCAGGAGTTGCCAAGCCTGGTCAACGGTGCTAGACCGAGGCTCTAGTCTCATAGGAGTTCGAGGGTTCGAATCCCTCCTCCTGCATTTCTTATTAAATTTGTAATCTGCATTGAACCTTAATTAACACAGACGAATAAAATTTAAAAGATATATTAAAAAGTTGACATGCATTGAGAAATTTATGAATACTATTTTAAGCTTAAACCTAAATCATCTAGATGGTCCATTTGATCATATTAAAGCATTAGCTTTTACTCGTTCGCTTTCATCCACGGGAGAAACTAAAGCAGCTCTCTATATTAAAAATGAGATGGATGAAGAAAATATTGATTGTATGATTGATTATTTTTCCTTTACAGGAGCTAAAAGGCTCTTTATGAGGTTGACTTATATCATTTTATTTACTTATCTGATAGTTTTTCGTTTGTTATTAATTATATTTGCCTATTTTTCAATCAAGTATCTTTTTCCACGCGTTCGAAATTACTCCCTAGTTGGAAAGGAGGATTCAAAAAACGTAATTGCAAAAATTAAAGCAGCTAAAAAGCAGAAGAAACGCCCAGTTGTAATACTGTCAGCTCATTACGACACCTTTTCCACAAACCTTCCGTTTGGGGTACAAAAGGTTTTTTTCTTTCTATTTAGAATTATTCTTATCCCTTATGTCATTTTCGCTGTAATTATTGCAAATTTCTTATTTATTGCTGAAAGATCGACAGTAACAACTCAGATGATACTTTATTTTACGTTTATTGAATTTGCTATGACAACAATTATCTTTCTACTTATTTACGATAATAACCGCTCTAAGGGGTCTATTGATAACGCTAGTGGAGTTGCCATTTTAATTGAACTAGCAAAATTATTAAAGAGGAATCCCCTTGAAAACTATGATGTAATTGTATTATGGAGTGGAGCGGAAGAATGGGGTTTAAAAGGATCAATAGCATTTTGTAAGAAGCACCGCGATTACTTAAAAGAAAAATATGATTTAAATCGTTCTTTTAACATAAATATAGATATGATCGGTTCATATGTAGGACTTGAAACCAAACATTCATTACATTTAAGGCGTCGAAAAGAATGGTTAGACTTAAATAAAAAACTTGAAGAAACCGCAAATGAATTAAATATTCCAATAACAGTAGATACTAAAATCATTGGATCTAAAACAGATCATAAATCTTTTCTATCGTTTGCTAAAAAAACCAAATCATCATTTCAAGTTGCTAACTTTCATTCAAAAAAGGATTCTAAATTCATCCATTCCTCTAAAGATACTCCCGATAAATGCGATCCCGAAATTTTGAATAGTTGTTTGGAAATCTGTTATGAAACAATAAGATCTATTGATTCAACGATTTTTTCTTCAAAAGAAATTAGATAACTTCTGTTGTTTTATCTTAGGATTATTCGTAAGACTTTCAACGTATTCTTCTATTAGTTCCATCCGTTGTATAGTATATGCATCCAAATTAAAATTTCTGCTAAGTTTTAAGGCTTTTGGGATATATTTTTCAATTCCACCTCGATTAACCGTCAATATAACATTGCCTCCACACTTTGGGCACTTTCCCGCATTTGAGAGGGGTGGGCGTCTAAATTTCTCGTTACATTTCACGCATCTAAAAGTCTGTAAAGCATATTTTCTTAGGTTTCCCATTATATCGGGATTAAAGTGTGTTGTTAAAATCTTCTCAGCAACCTTTTTATCGTTGACTGCTTTTATAATTTTAGCTAGGTGCAGTTGTGCGTTTATTTTATCTTCCATACTTGCATAGGTCTTATATGCTGTAGTAGTAGGACCGTTGTTAATATCGTTAGTTGGTATGTTGAAACCTAGGTTTTCGTACTGAGCTGATGTTCCTAACCGGCTTTTCACTAAACACATTTTCTTTTCTAGCTCAAATGGCATGAGATATTCTTGTGTTGCAGTATAAAACTCTAGAGGGTATTTAAACAATGTGTCGATATTATGAGCTTCACTATCGACTTCATTAGGGTCCAATAGAGAGGAAATCACTAAGGTAGCGTCCATTCTACCTCCTATTTTACTTGGTAAATAATACCTCGAGAAATTTAACAATGGATCTAAAAGAAGCATAATCCCATCTTCATCTCCATCGCAGTTTCTGCGTTTCGCTGCGTGCCAAAAGGGGTGGGCGTAAATCGATCGTGCGGGCGAAAAACCAATGATTCTACCGATAATTCCTGCGCTTGTATGAGGGGCAAGTCCTACAGCTAAATGGCCAATCAAATCTTCTCTCTTAGTAATATTGTAAAATTTGTCTAGATTATAGAACAATTCTAATTCATCGTCTATAAAGTTAGCAATTTTAATAAAGTACTGAGCACAATCGTCTGAAAGAATGACATCCTGCACTTTAAGCTCTAAGATCTGATTTTCATTATTTAATTCGTTAGCTTTATAGTCAAACTCATATCCCAATTCGATTAACCTACTTACTGGAGTTGCAATTTCTTTAGGTTTGAAATGAGTTAATGGAATATCCGTAGCGTCGTATCGAATTTCCGCGGTTTTATACACTAACAACCCATTTTTAGCTCGGAGAATTCCCTTCATTAGCGGCTCTGGGACTTTAAATTTATTTGTCAATCCTAGAATTCCTTTAAATTTGTCCGGTATAGACATATTTAATGAGCTGAGTATTGTTTTTGAATAATTTTCTATATTAAAAGAAGCTTCCTTAGAGAAGTTTAATATGCCTCCGCATTGCTGGCATTTTTCTTCGTTTTTACTGTAATATTTGTTACATTTTAGACATATTTTCTGAAATTCGGTATGAGTTCCACATTTAGGGCATAGATTAAATGGAGTAATGGACAAACAATTCGGACATTTCTTTCTACAAATATCAATTTTTATTCTCCCCAGCTTTATCGCCTTTTGTACTAATCTAGTATTACCAACTTTATCACTGAGAGGAAATAAACTTTGGACACCCTTCATACTTTTTCTTTCAGACTTCTCAGGGCGTCCCATACGAGTTCCCATATAATATGGGGCTTTATTTCTAATTTCAATGGGAGAAATGATCGAAAAATAATTGAAGACATTGTCTTCATTTTTCATATTATCAACAATTTCCTTTTGATTTAAATTGAATATAGTTTCGTATATTTCTGTCGTGGTGTCATCAAGAATTAAGCAATCATCATTAAGTTCATGCGGAATAAATGCTTTTTCTAGAATTTCTTTAATGATAGTTCTATTTTTTAACTTTATTTTCTTAGTCTTATCATCGTAGCCAGTAGTCAAAGCTTCTCTTAAAGTGCTCAAATCACTTACGGAAACGTTTCCCCAATAATCGGTGTATTTAGGATGTAAGGGTATGGCAAATTTTTTTGCTAAATTGATCGCCTCTTTTGCCGAGGGAATGTTATTAAAAGGATCTTCGATAAATTTATGTGATTCGTTGTTTGATCCTAGTTCGCTTTTTAGCGCTTCCTCTAACTCTAAAGCCCACCATTCTTCCACATAACCAGATGGGACCAGTTTGTGGTTATTTTCAGAAAACTCCCCAAATCCAAAGAGAATATCTCCCAGAAAAAGAATTTCCTTTATATCTTGAAAGAGATCTTTTGCCTTTTTAGCGCTAGAAATCCTTACTACGCTTCCATTTTTCAGTTTTACTACAGGTGGTTCTATCGAGTTCACAGGGCAAATACTGGTGCTTTTTCCAGGTCTTTCAATTCTCAATTGTGTTCCAATTGCTATAAAACCATCTAAAACTGCCATAGTAGCAGGATGTAATCCCGCCGCAGCTAATCCTGTATTACGCGATCTTCCATAACGCATTCTATGGCCACCGATTTTGGAAGGATGGCTGAAAACGGGTCTACCTGCTATAATATCAGAAACATATTTAGAGTTAGGAGTGATTTTCATTGAAGATTTGCTCTCTAAATCGTCCTTTTTGATTACTTTTTCATCCTTTTGTGCTATCTCTTTTAGCTTTCCAAGCCAATTCCAACCTTCTAATTTCATATTTTGAGCAATCTTCAGAAGTTTTGGCGCTTTAAGTAATATCCCATCGTTTAATACTAAACAAGCACCGCCTCTTATTTTATTTGTTTCGATTCTAGGTAATCCCCTAAACGCTGATACCTCTTCATCTTCAGTAGGGTCTCCATTTATCTCAACAGGTAGATGTTCTACGGCGTATCGAATCTCATCGTTCGATGAGGGATATTGCAAGTGAACTCTCCGATCGTATAATTTGACTTCTTCAACGAATCTTCCTATCTCACCCTCAGTCGCCTCATATTTTGGAATATTAGATCGTTTCCTAACATAATCCGCAATCAGAACGCATAAAGCGGCTGTTGTACCTCCAGCAGCCCTAATTGGCCCTGCAAAATATAAAGATAAGTATTTGTTGTTGTGCTGATCTTCTCGTATTAATATTTTTGATATCCCTTCAAGAGGGGCGCTAACGACACCCATGGTTTTAATAGCAAGACCTACCCGGACCGCTCTTTCAACCCTTTCTTCTAAAGAGCTAATTTTTACGATTTTTTGATCTAGAATGTCAGAAACTACTTGAAACACAATCTCATCTTCTTTTTTCCCTTGGTGTTTCAAAGATCTTATCACATCAGCGACGCCCTCTGGTCCTACAAGTTTCTCTACTCTTCCTGCTAAATCTTTAGCTTGAGGAGATTCTACAAAAGTTTCAGGATCAAGTCCTTTTTGGCGTGCTTTTTCTGCGATTTCGTAGCATGTATCAACATCTTTTTGCAACAGAGAAAAGTATTCTTCCATTTTTTTACTCATTTCTACCATAATTGTGTCAGCACATTGATAGGATAATTAATCTTATTGTTGAAAATTAGGTTACATAATGTTAAATTTATAGGTTCAAAATAAAATATTTTATTAATAGGTTAGTTGAATCGAACTATTTGAATTTGAGGAGATTTAAGGTTTTTGATAAAAGTATGAGAATTAGCATGCCCTCCTAATAATTATAAACATTGTTTAATCCTTAATAATAAATAATTTATCTTTATCTTTTCATAGATATAATAATTCTATCAAGGGAGAATCAGACTTGGAAACCAGAATCGCAGAGCAGAAGAAGGTTATTCTAAATAAACTAATAAATTCAGGGATAAATATTTCTCCTACAATGCTAGATAACATTCTGAGCATAAATAACCCGCTGAAAAACTTAAATCTCCTTATTAAAGAAACAAGTTTTATTCCCTCATTTAAGAGTCACTTAACGGAAACTGTAATAAAAGATATTTCAGACGAAAAACTTCAAAAAGTACTGAAACGTAACCTATCTAAAACCAATCATCTGCTATTACAAGAAGAAACCAACGCCTCCAAAAATTCTAATCTTCAAAAAGAAGCAGTTACGAGCTCTTTAATTGATAAAAACCTTCCATCAGAATTTTCACCCGTTATTGAAAGCTATAAAACAGAATACAAAAGTCAAGAAACTTCCACTACATATCTCTTGCCCAAGCAAATTACTAAAAAGAAAACTACAAAAAAAACTCCAAGGTTCGAATCCACCAAATCTATTTTTACATTTAAACCTATTGCTAAAGAATACAAATCTAACTACGAAGTTATTCAAGATCCAACAAATAAATTATTTACTAACGGAAAGTATGATGATTTTTACGAATTAACGCTTGACAAATATAATAAGCTTAAAAATCTCATCAGAAAAAGACCAGAAGTAAGTTCGGCTACTAACATCAATAACATATTTAGGATATCTAATAGTATTGAAATATCAACGCTAGGTTTAGTAGATAAAATTCATCAAACAAAAAAAGGGAATTATCTCTTTACTTTGGAGGATTTAACTGGCAAAATTAGCGTATTGATTCAAAATAATTCGGAGAACTTAGATTTCGTCAAAATTATAGAAAGAACTCTTAATGATCAGATGGTGTTCGTTAAGGGATTCTATAATCCTGGTGAACATGGGAGAAAAGGAATAATTTTTGCCTCCTACATCTCAAAAATAGATATTCCCACCAATTTTCAGCCTAATTTTTCACCCGATCCTCTCTCGATCGCTTTAATTTCTGATATTCACATTGGAAGTAAAGAGTTTGAGGAGGGTTTATTTACTAAATTTATTAATTTTTTAAATGGGAAAAGTAATAATAAACTTCTAAGAGAAAAGGCTGGAAGAATAAAGTATTTAGTCATTAATGGCGATCTAATTGATGGAATAGGAATATACCCAAACCAGCAAGAAGATCTCATTATCACAGACATTTATAAGCAATTTAAAAAGGCTTCAGATATTCTTTTAGAAATTCCGGATTATATTAAAATATTTTTTGTATCTGGAAATCACGAACCAGTAAGAAATGCAATACCCCGACCCGCAGTACCAAAGAAATATTGCGAAGATTTAGTTAACATGGGGATCAAATGCTTAGGCAACCCTTCTTTAATTAAAACTCATAATGTCAACACACTTATATATCATGGGGAGAGCATGCACGATATTACTAGAATAATTCACGATTTAGATATAAATAAACCGATAGAGATCATGAAAGAATTTTTAATAGGTAGACATCTTGCTCCAACATTTGGGGGGAAAACACAAATTGCTCCTGTAAACACTGATCACTTAATAGTAGAAAAGATTCCTGATATCTTTCATACAGGACACGTACATATAAACGGGATAGGAAAATACAGGAACGTAACTCTCGTAAATTCTGGATGTTTTCAAGCTCAAACTGACTTTATGAAAAGTTTTGGGATAATGCCTACTCCCGGTATAGTGCCAGTAATTGAATTGGATTCTTTAGATTTTTTAACACTCGATTTTAAAAAAATTAATTAAATTATTCTACTTTTAATTGTGATAGGTGGTTTAAGTGAACTTTGCGATTCCGCGTGGCAATATTTCGGAGATGGTGTTACATATTTGGAAAATTATTGACCTTCCAAGTATTCAACAAGATGATTTTTTACGCATCATTTCTTTTGAATTGTTTCTATTCTCGCCCAAAGAGGCAAAAAAGTTCATCAATGTGGCCATTCATAAAGGATATCTAATTCCAGAAGGAGATGAGCAGATTAAATTATCAGAATCTTTAGCTCTCGAGTTAAACAAATGGCATGAAAAGAGAAAAATTCACATTTCAAGAAAAATTAAAGACGTCAAAGATTTCATCAATTTCAACAACGAATCTAAAAATAACGACGCAAATAAGTTCAAAATTTTATTAAAAGCTTTACTTGATAAAGGAACTATAAATAGAGCTGTAGCAGAGTCTGATAGCGCATATAAATTTAGATTTCTCGATTCTGGTCAAAAAATTATTAAAGCTGAAGTTCAAGGTTCTCAGAAGATTCCGTATACCATTGAGATAAACATAAATGAAAAAATGATAAAACATAATTGCCATGATTTTCGGGCTAAAAGAGCAGAAAATAAAAAATTCTGTAAACACTTAGCGAAATTATTTCTCCTATTAAAGATACAAAACGCGGATTTAGCATCGAACTTCCTTGAGAGTATTACAAAAGAGATTAATAATTGGAATTTCCAAACTTAAATTAGCTTTTTAAACACCATATTCTTTATCTTAACTTTATCGGTTTGGAGTATTATCGGTTTATAATCCATTAATCGATATTCTTTTATTTTTTTAACCTGAGATAAAACTCGTTCTATTAGGTTAAATTCGATGTCAAGTTTTACAATTTTCGTTCGACCATAATGACCCATCGATTTAGTTTCAGCAGTTATTAATCCTGACAACGCTAATTCATTAATATAATCACTAATCCTTCTATGCGTCAATTGTTTCACATTTGGAATGATTTGTGCCAATTCTGAATGAACTTCATAAATATCACCTGAAGTAATTATTATGTGTTCTTTAGTGTGTTTTGACAATAAAAAGACGGCAATCAAAGTTAGTTTTACTTGAAGAGGCATCGAAAAGATATATTCAACGATGTGATCTTTATCTATATCTTTTTGAGCTTTTTCTACGTGATTTTCCATTATTTTTTTAGTTTGGTTGCGTTCAGCGATTTCTCCAGCTTTTCTTAACAATTGTAAAGCTTTTCTCGCGTCACCATGTTCTTTTGCTGCTAGACCAGCACATAGCTTTATAACTCCATCATCAATAACGCCTTCCTTAAAAGCTACTTCTGCTCTTAGTTTAAGAATGTCGTAGAGTTGGTTAGCGTCATATGGATGAAAGACAATTGGTTCTTCTTCCCCTAAATTAGATGTAACTCTCGCATCGAGGAATTCCATGAATTTTAGTTTATTAGATATCCCGATAACACTCGTTCTACATTGATCTAAGTTTTCATTTAACCTCGTTAAGTTGTACAAGATTTCATTTCCTCCTTTTTTTTCAATTAAAATATCTATTTCATCTAATACAAGAAAGCATATGCTATCCTTGATATATTGGTCAAATAAACCTAGTAATTTCTTGAGAATTACGTCTTTAGGTAAACCTGTTGATGGTATTTTTTCTTTACCAACTATCGTATTGTAGATATGAGCTAAGATTCTATAAGGCGTAGATACGACTGTACAATTAATATATACCCACCAGGGAGGTTTATTAGAGCAATGTTGTGCAAGTTTTTGTGAAATGTACCTTACAGTAGCCGTTTTACCCGTACCAGTCATCCCATAACATAAGAAATTAGGAGGAACGTCACCTTTTAAGGCACAAGCAGTTATGCCCGCTATCTTCTCGATCTCTGAATTTCTATGAGGTAATTCATCAGGTATAAACGACGGTTCGAGAGCTTCTCGATTTTTAAAAAGTTTCGGACCTTTTAAGTATTTCTTGTAAAAACTATCGATATTAAATGAATACATTCCTTTTTCATTATGGTTAGTCAACACTCATTTCCACCGTGTAAATATTTTCCACTTGAAATAATGCCAATATTTAATATTTCGATTCCGCGCTATTTAAATTTATTTATTAATCGAAAAAGTAAGAATATATATTAAAGCTTTAATATGCTAATTTTTTGATTTGCAGCGATTACATCGATAGTTTATAATATTATTGTCGGAACTTTAAAAGATAATTATTTAGGAAGCAATATTATTAAGGGTTTAGTATAATTACTTATATTTACTAAAATTTAATTTTTATTAAAAATTATTGATTATATTCATTTTACTTAGTGTTTAATTTATGCCTAAAAATATTAAGGGAGATATCGATAGAAGAAACGTAAGATTTGCTATTATATTGACTTTGATATGTATGAGTTTGCTTTTTTTTAACTTTCTGATTATCTCAATCATCCTTACATGGGCTGATTGGCTAGCGATATTAATATTTAGTGTACTTTTTATTGTCCCAGCATATTTTTCGAACGCAGGAATGGTTATTGTCGGAGGAGGAAAACCTATAGACAAAGGTAAACTCTGGCGCGATGGCCGTAGAATTTTAGGAGATCACAAAACAGTAGCTGGATTTGTCAAGGGACCTTTATACATAGGGATACCTTTAAGTATTGCATTATTCTTGCTATTTTTTATTTTATGGCCCGTAATACAACAGATTCCAATTGAGGGTGCTTCTTCCGGAGTTTACAAATTATATTCTGAATTGTTTTATTATCAGTATTATTTTGTTGGAGGTCCATTTCCAATAGGAATAGTTATTATACTTTTAAGGATTATCTTTTGTTCCTATGGTGCAGCTTTTGGAGATTTAGCTGGATCATTTCTGAAAAGAAGGTTTAATATTAAAAGTGGAGCGCCTTTTTGGATCGTGGATCA
Organism: Promethearchaeota archaeon; assembly: GCA_019057735.1. The sequence goes on from JAHLWV010000002.1 coordinate 9,919, forward strand.
ATTGGATTTTGCTGTAGGCGCTCTGATTTTTGCGATAATTCCGGTTATATTTCTTCCAGGATCATACCTGATCCCAGATTTAAATATCGTTATATTTCTTCTCATTTTAACCCCTTCTGTAAGCCTTATATCTAATACAATTGCGTATCTAATTAATTTAAAAGATGTGCCTTGGTAATATAGCAAGTTATATTTTAACTACATCGCACTTAATTTTGACTTGATTTCCGTAGTGATTAACAAAAATAACGTACCGTTCGAAAATTTCGTTAACTGCTTTTATGTAATTACCGTTACATCCTATAGCTATTCCTCGTTCCTCGTAAGAAAGAAAACCAACCACTATTTTCGTTTTTCCGGTATATATGTTTCTTTCGATGCTAACTGTATGAATATAAGGATCTGGAAAAAACCCATAAACTAAGTTAATTAGTACCTCCTCTTCCCGCACAATCACGATTTTCCTATGCTGGAATTTCTTCCTTAGATATGGTAATTTTGCCTTTGCCTTAAAATAATCTTCATTTTTTAGGAAAAAAAACACAAATTCCTTTACGATAATCACATTTTGTGGTGGTCTTTTAGTAATTTCATGAAAAAAGTGATAAAGCAAAAGTTCTTCATTCGAAAAAATCTTTTTTACAAGTAACTTTTGATAAAAAAGCAAATTATTGATAAATGAGTTAGAAACTGTACTCAACATATAATTACATTTTCAGACCTATGATTTTAAACTCCTAGGAAAAATAAATTCAACAACAAAAGGTTTAATTTAAAACGAGACTATTCATAGTAAATCTATACTGAAAATACTAAAGTTTCACATGAAAAAAGCAGGATTTGAGTTTAGAGATCATACTGCCGATGTTCAGGTACGAAGTTGGGGATCGTCATTAGAAGAAGCCTTTGCGCAAACCGCTTATAGTTTAATGGCGACAATAACACCAAACTTAAATAAGATAACTCCTAAAGTCGAAAGAATAATAACTATCGAGGCTGAGGATAAGGAAGCCCTTTTATTTGATTTTCTTTCTGAATTTTTATATATTTTTGATGTTGACGAGCTTATTTTTAACAAAATCTATGTGCGTTCAATCAAAAAATTGAAAGATAATTATAAGTTGCGTGCTACTCTAAAAGGTGAAAAATTTGACTTAGATAAGCACGAAATAGGAATAGAAGTTAAAGCTATAACATATTCTTTCTTAAATATAGAAGAAAAACTCGAAAGTATCGTGATTGATATAGTGTTTGATATTTAACTTCGAATTAATTTTTGAATAATGATTTCATTCAAAATTCTATTGTATTTATATTGATATACTATCCTTGTCTCTGAGTTTATAACGAAATATAAAAAAAGATATTTCCATTTTTGGAAAATTCAAAAGAAGAAGTAAAGAGTTATCCTTTTACAACACCAATTGGAACTAACCTTACAATTTTTTCCACAATGCCAAGATCTTGGCTCACTTGGACAACTTGATCTATGTCTTTATATGCTCCAGGAGCTTCTTCCGCAATGACTTTAGGAGAAGCTGCTCTTATAGTAATTCCTTTATTTCTAAGATCTTCCCTGATATTCGCGCCCCAATATTGTTTCGTTGCCTTGGTTCTTGACATTAAACGACCAGATCCATGAGCTGTAGAACCAAAAGAGAGATCCATTGCTTTTGGTCTCCCCACACATAAATACGAAGCAGTTCCCATAGTTCCAGGAATTAAAGCTGGTTGACCTATACTTTTATAATCACGGGGTATATCTGGATGCTCTGGTGGGAAGGCTCTAGTTGCCCCTTTTCTGTGGACATTTAATTTCATTTTTTTCCCGTCAACATCATGTTCCTCTATCTTTAAAATATTATGACAAACGCCATAAATCAATTTAAAATCCAGATCGTCCAAACTCCTTTTAAAATGTTTCTGGAAAGTCTCTCTTAGCCAATGCGTTATTAATTGGCGATTAGTAAACCCAAAATTTGCAGCACACGCCATAGTTTTCAAGTATTGTATTGCCTCCGGAGTATCGGCGGGTACACAAGCTAATTCACGATCTGGTACTTTTATTTTGTATTTTCTCATTGCTTGCTCGATATTTCTAAGTGAATCTGTGCACACTTGATGACCAAGAGCTCGAGAACCAGTATGAACCATGATAGTTATTTGATCTTTATCAATTATTCCCATTTTCTTTGCCACTGACTCATTATAAATCTTGTCAACCTTTTGAATTTCGAGAAAATGGTTACCACTCCCTAATGAACCAAGTTGTTTTATTCCTCTTTGCTTTGCTTTTTGAGATACTAATTTTGAATCAGCATTTTTCAAAAAGCCGTTTTCTTCGCAATGCTCTAAATCCTCTTCTATAGCATAATCATTATCTAATGCCCAATTTAAACCGTTATCTAAAACATCATTTAATTCCGATGAGTTGATTTTTAATTTTCCTTTACTTCCTAATCCGGATGGTATATTTTTAAAAATAGTGTCTAGCAAGTTAGGAATTGAACTTTCAATATCTTTAAGGTGAAGATTTGTTTTCAACAAATTTACACCACAGTTTATATCGTACCCTACACCACCCGGGGAAACCATTCCAGAATAAGCGTCTGTTCCTGCTACACCCCCAATACAAAACCCATAACCTTGGTGTGCATCAGAGAGAACAATAGCGTGTTTTTGTATACCCGGGAGACAAGCTACATTACTAATTTGATCCAGAGTTCTATCGTTTTTAATTTTTTCTAAAATGTAATCGTTAGCATAAATATGGACAGGTACTCTCATTTGAAATTTTGCGATCTTTCCTTCCACTCGAGCCATTAAAGTTTTTTGAGGGATTTCGTAGATGTTTTCATCTATTTTATTCACATTCATACTAAGTAGACTAGTGATATTTTTATCATAAATTTTATGTTTACCAATTTTAATAGGACAAGCTAATTTAATAAAAATTGAAAAATAAGCCAATTCAGATTCAAGAAATTATTAAATGTCGGTTATGGTTATATGAAAAAGGTTATGTTATTTTACATCAATAAACTTGAGCAAGCCAAGATCGTCTAAATCATCGATCATTACATCAATCTCCGCCTTTGGAACGCCAGCTTCCTCTGCTATATCTGCTACAGTGTGAAAACCATCTGCCAAATGAGCAATTCTATACTGTTCCTTGTTTAAAAACCCCTGAACTATTACTTGGGTAGGAAGTCGTTTTGAAGCCCATGCGGGTTTCTGGTCTCGAACTTTCCGTAAATCTTCTTCCGAAAGCACCATACCCTTTTTAGATAATAGTTTCTGAGATTTTACAAAGTCTTTTTCAAAGATTTTTAAGATAGGAATCTTTATTTGGATTTCTGCTACATGACCGTTTTTCAATATATCATCCATGACATTTTCAAATCCTCTGAACAACCTAACATCGCCTGACCAATTCTTCATTATGGTTCCAAATTTATCCAAGAATTTATCGATAATATCGCTTAGAACTTTATGTGTTATTTTTGCATCGTCATTCTTGTCAGCTGCTGCTGTGCACAGTATCCCTTCCTTAAAAACAAGAAGGAGATAAAATATTTGCATATCTATGATTTTTAATTCTCCTGATCCTTTCGAGAACTCCACTGAAAAATCTTTTAATGCTGTTAAAAAACCAGATACTAAATCCTGATTAAATTCTATTGTTCCATACTTCCTATGGATTAAACAAATGCCCGTAAAGTTTGATATTAGGTATACGTTGTGAAGGATTGCAATCGACTCCTTAAAGCATAATCATATTTTTTTTATAAAATAATATAAGTTCTACTATTTATAATTTCATTTAAGTAAAAATAGCATTTCTGAGATACAAAAACATAAAAGAAATATAAAAACTAAAATCTGTTTTTTCTCTCTTCTACAAAAATGATTTATAAATAATGCATAAATAAAACTATTTAGCTTATTTCTTTTTGTTTATGAATTGTTTATATCGTAATTAGATTGAAATTCATTTGTACATTATTAGAATCACATATCATACCTAAGGGAAAAAGATGGATTATTACACATTTTTCGTTACTGTACCTAATTTAGAAGAGGGTAAAAAAATTGCAAACTTATTATTAGAAAGCAAACTAGCAGCCTGCGTAAATATCATTCCTAATATAGTTTCGATATATTGGTGGGAAGGAAAAATAACAAAAGATAATGAATTACTATTAATAATTAAAACCAACGAAAAAAATTGCGATTCAATAATCCAAAAAATCGGAGATATTCACAGTTATTCAAATCCCGAATGTGTTGCTTTCAAAATCGAGAAGGGATCTCAGAAGTATTTGGATTGGATTGACGACGTTGTAGATTAATATAAATACGGTATTGTTAATATTATGACAAATGACATCTTTCAAGTTGATTGGATTACAGTTGATATTATCATAATTGTACTCTTAATCCTGCTTTTAATCGGTGTAAAGGTACTTAAAGAAATATATAGATGGAGATTTTTCTTTTCAAACATTTCAACGATTAGGAAAGTTGAAAACCATCTGGATATTAACAATCAGGTTTCGTCTATATCTATAAAAAAGAGCGATTTGACTACATGTAGCGTTTTTCAGCAAGAAGGTTTAATAAAACCGACAATAGTCTTAATAAAAAGATATCGAAAACTAATGTTGTTGAAAGCACTCACAGAAGCATTTTGTACGTCTGGATATAATGTGATAAGCCTACGGCTTAAAATATCAAATAAAAACATGACAGAACGATTGATATCTGATATAGAAAAAGAGTTGCAACAAATTTTTCCTACTATTATAATGTTTTACAATCAAGATGTTAACTTATTAAGCCAGAATTATAATGTTATTGATTTTACTAAAAAAGTATTACCTTTGAATCTTCTTTTGAAAGACTCTCATTGTAGAAACATAATTTTGATTAATCCTCGCCTAAAATCTTCCAATCAGGAAGTTTTTTTAACTTTACAAAGTGATTCAAACAAAAATTCTAAATTAATTACGGTATTTAGTGAGAATTTAAATCCACTTTTTAAAAACAAGAAAGTAAAAAAGATATTACAAAATAAAGAAACATTTAAATACACCAAATATACTATTATCCAAAAAACTACAAGCACTTTCAAGAATTACGAAACCTTACTTTTAAGCGTAATAATTAGATATATAGAGAAACAGTAATAAAGATAAAAGCGATTAAATTCTATGAAAGGACATAAAATTCTAAGAGATCATTTTAATAGCGTTATATACTCTGAAAATCACTTGAAACTATTACAACAAAAAAGAGAACGATCTAAAACGCTGCTGGAGATGTTCGTTAAAGAGGGTTTGAATCCATTTATTTATGGTAGTATTGCTCGAGGTGACATTCATAACGATAGCGATATCGACATGGTTTTAATACAATTAATCGCACCGTATCAAATAGAAATAATACTTGAAAAGAACGGTTTTAATAATTACTTCCGAGAAATTATTATGGCAACTCCCGCTGACACTTTGAAACTCTACATTTATTTAAACGAATTAGAAAGCATAACAATTCCATTATCTAAGTTCAATAAAAAATCAAGCGAATTTTACGATTTTGGAGGAAAAATTAACCTAAACCAAATTATAAATCGTATTAGAGTGCCTGGAATCAATAAAAGGTTAGTTTTAATTCAACCCACATCCGATGGTCATGAAGAATATTCGATTATTGGAAATGAAAATTTAGCGGCAAAGCAGTTGAGCGTAAGTATTAATTTAATTAATGAAAGAAAGAGAGTTCTTTTAAGAAGAGAAAAATTTGGAAAAACAGGCGTATTTTTAAAGAGATCAATAGGGGTGGGAGAGACAACAGAGCTCGTTTTAAAAAAATTAAGCAATAAACACACCATCGTGAGAAAAAAACTATTAAAAAGATGAGATATCCAGAGATTTTAGAATCTAAAGCACAGACATTCTACTTAAAGAAAGAAGGAATTCCTAAAGGATGTCAACTATGTTTAAAAGGTACTAAAGCAGTATTATTTCTTAATGGAATCTGTCAGAACCCAAAACACTGTTGGTGGTATTGTCCGATTTCTGAAAAACGAAAAGGTAAGAAAGATACATATATAAATGAGGTTCAAATATCTTCTAAAGAGCAGATACTGCAAGAACTTAAAGTTATTAATGCAAAAGGTATGAGTATTACAGGTGGAGATCCATTATATGAACCCAACTTGAAAAAAACGCTTGAACATATCAATTTCATCAAAAAAATTAAAGGAAAAAAGTTTCATATTCATCTTTATACCAACGGTCTTAATTTTAGCGAAATAATTGCGACAAAACTCGCACGAGCAGGGTTAGACGAAATTAGATTCAACCCATCAAAAGAAAATTGGAATGTGATGAAATACGCATTGAACAAGGGTATGTCTGTAGGAGCTGAAGTACCTGTGATTCCAGAAATGGAGTATATAGAAAATTTGAAAAAATTCATTTTTTATTTAAACAAAATAGGCGCAGATTTTATCAATTTGAATGAATTTGAGTATAGTTTACCCAATAGCCAAAATTTACTAGAACGAAATTTCAAATTGGTGGAAGGTACAATAGCTTCTGTAAAGAATAGTAAAGAATGTGCAATGAAGCTCATACGCGATATCGTTCCAAAAGTTACAATAAAGATTCATTTTTGTACGATTATAGCTAAGGATTATTGGCAGTTGAGAGAAAGGTACTTGAGACGCGCAAAAACTGTTAAATTAAAATACGAAGAAATCACGAGAGAAGGGTTGCTATTATACGCTCTAATAGAAGGCGAGGAGAAGGATATTAAAGAGTTTTGTACTCTTTTATTAAATGAATTAAAAGTCCCTCAAAACTTCTTATCTTGCAAAGCAACTACTATTAAATTACCCATAAAGTTTGCTATGGAAGAAAGGTTATTGGATTTACTGATTCAACATAATTTACACGGATATATAATAGAAATGACACCTTTTCGGGAAGAAAAATATCAACAAATAACGGAAAAAACACCTATCACGTTGTTCAAAGAAGAGATGCGATTAAATGATTATTGATACAGTCACTCTTAAGGATTTAGATGAAATTTTCAATTTAGAAAGAAGATCTTTTAAGAAGGACTCATTTTCTAAAGAATTAATTCTTAATTTGATAATAAAGAACATATGTTTTTTTAAGCTCGTCGATGACGAATTATCGAACAGTATTATAGGGTTCATCATTATTATTCAAGATCGAGAAGAGAGAGTAAACTTAATTAACTTTTTAATTAGAAAAGGGGAAAGAAAAAGAGGTTATGGGAGTTTTCTCTTAAAATACACTCTTAAAAAAGTAAAAACTATAGATAAGATTAAAACTATTGTATTGAATGTGAACTCCAAAAATAAAACTGCTATAAGTTTGTATCAAAAATTTGATTTTCGAATTGTAAAAAGAATAGAAAATTATTATCGGGACAAACAAAGCGCTTACTTAATGATATTGAACATTTAATCATTTTCTAAAAACCAAGACTTATAAATAAATTCTTTTATAAATTTTGTACAGAACGCATTGATAATGTGCTCAAAAAAGGATATAAAATTATTAATGTGGAGTGGTTATAATGAGTTTAGGAAACGAATTAAAAGACGAGATTAAAAAAGGTGTTGCTCTCCAAAAGGTTGACGAGGACGATATGAAAAAACGTGAAGAAGAGAAAAAAAAACGAATGGAAGAACTAGAAAAAGTCAAACAAGCCTTAGGAGCAACAGATTAAATTTTATGTGTTTTTTGTATTTTTATATTTTTTTTCTTTATTCTTAGTTAACTCACAAATCCCCGAGTAAGATGCAATTTAAGTGTGCTAAACTTAATTGTTAGGGTTAATTATAAAAATTAAGGAATTTTGAGATTGAAGTGGCTAATGAAAATTCTGGAAATTGATGAGAAAAATAAAAACATTTCATTAAGAATCGAAGATTTAAACGATCTATGGACGCTCTATAATACTATTGCCAAAGACGACCAAGTAACTTCACGAACAAACCGCAGAATCGTATTAAAAGAAGGTTCTAAAGGAGAAAGAAAACAAATGAAATTGAAACTAAAAGTTGATTCAATCTCATTCCACGAATTTTCAAATCGGCTAAGAGTGAAAGGAACTATCTTAGAAGGACCAGAGGATTTTGTTTCGTATGGGACATATCATACATTTAACATAGAACCAGGTCAAACGTTAACAATTGAAAAACCTAAGTGGTTAAAAAGCGAGATTAAGCGTCTTAGGAAATCGCCTAGATTTCAAACTGATTTTGTCATGTTAATAGTAGCGATCGAAACAGGGTTGGCAACAATCGCGCTAATTACAAATTATAGTCATAATAGAATAGCCACGATAAAAAAAAACATCCCTGGCAAAAGATACGAACAGTCACATCGGAATAAAGCGTACGAAGAATTCTATAGAGATATTAGCAGCATAATCAAAGAAAAAACAGAAACTATCGACCTAAAAATCATTATAATATGTGGTCCGGGGAGCACTAAAGATCACTTAATACAATTTATCAAAGAAAAAGCCCAAATAACGAGGTTACCCAAAATAGTTAGCATTCAAGCTACCTCTGGAACTGAAAGTGCTATTCTAGAAACTCTTAAATCAAAAGAACTCAAAGTCCTAAAGAAAAATGTTAAAATTTTCCTTGAAACTGAGAAAATTGAGGAAATTTTTCAGCTGTTCAATACCAATTCAGATTTAATTGCAATTGGATTCGATGAAATCTCGAACGCCATTGAAAAAAGGGCGGTAAAAGAACTTTTTTGTGCTGATATTCTTATAAGGGGTGCATCAAAAAAACAAAAATTAAGAATAGAACAATTATTAAACGGTGTAGAATCTCTTGGAGGAGAAATTCATATTTTAAGTAGCGAACACCCAACAGGGCAACAAATAATTGATTTGGGATCTATCGTCGCTATTTTAAGATTTAAAATTTAAGAATCGCAAAACCATACTATTTATTCTAAAATGAATGATAAAATTCAATATGTAGATAAAACCTCGAATGTCCCTTTAATGGGAGTAGATTTCTTAGGGATCATTGATAGAGGGACAAATGTAGTCGAACTTAAACCAATTACTCTTTGTAATCTCAAATGCAAGTACTGCTTTGTAAGTTCTGGTAATTACGACACGAACTTCATCGTAGATTCCAACTACTTAATCGAAAAAGTTCTAGATATTATCAAAATAAAAGGAGACTACAATCTTGAAATTCACTTTTCGCCTTATGGAGAAATTTTACTTTACAAAGAACTTGAAATCCTATTAAAAAGACTCTCAGATATCAAAGGAATCTCAGTTATATCGACGCAATCTAATGGTTTATTACTTTCGAAATCAGTTATTAAAAAATTAAAAAATTCAAATCTTACCCGGATTAACATAAGCTTAAATAGTTTAAAAGAGGAAACGGATTGTTATCTATGTAACTGTACTCAGTATGATGTTGACAAGCTCATTAAAAATATATACGCGCTAATGGATTCCAACATACAAGTATTGATCGCACCGGTATGGTTTCCCGGAGAAAACGACAAGGACATTGAAGAAATTATAGAATTTGTTATTAACGCTAGGAATGAGGGATATTCAAAGAGTCAATTACAAATAGGTATACAGAAATATTTAATTTACAAGACTGGCAGGACCCTTAAAAAAGTACGACCAAAATCTTGGGGTTATTTTTATTCCTATTTATCCAAGTTAGAGAAAAAATTCAAGATTAAATTAAAACTGGGACCTCACGATTTTGGAATTCATAAACGTAAACGCGTAACAACCTTGGATCTTCAGAAAAATGACTTAATTAAAATAGAAATAGTCTCTAGGGGAAGGTGGGAAAATGAGTGCATTGGTAAAATCAATAATTCTCTTGGAATAAAAGTATTATTGAAAAAACCACTTGTTTTTTCTGAAAAACTAATTGGAAAAGTTATTGAGGCTAAGGTAATAAAAGCAAATTATAAAGATAATATACTCACTGCCTTATTTCCTCATAAATTGTAACTTAATAAAAAGACTAAAAATTATAATTACGAATTTACATAAGAATAGTATCGCAATTTAACATAAATCAATATTTTTTAAGTTTGATTATAATGAGTCCAATTATAACGCATGAAGATGAACTTGAATTATCAAGTATGGAAAAAGAATTAGTATCCCAAATAAAGAAACTAGCAAAAGCTCAGAGTACATTAATTGATTCTCAAAAAAAGTATGCCGAAAATTTAAAAAAAGCAACAATTACTCGAGAAACGCTAAACAGAACGTTTAGAGATGTATTGAAACACATGCAGACTCTAGTACGAGAGAAAAGGTCTAATATTAAAGATGAAGAAGTGAAATTATTCCAGGATATTATCCACAAAAACGATGGATACATAGAAGTAAACAACAAATATGTTGATTCGATTAAGGACCTCGCCGTAAAAAAAGAATACTTAGTAGAAAAAAAAATTGAATTTGCTTCGGCATTAAATGATGTTGCAAACAAAAGAAGCATAGTCATCAAAAAAGCATTATCTGTTGAGAAAAAAAAAAACGATCTAATCGAAGGAGAAAAAATGAAACTTTTAGAGTCTGAATTGAACGATTTGCAAAGAGACTTTGATCGTGCTCGAGATATTTTAATAAAAAAAATAGACCAATTTTTACAGGTTAAGAACGAAGTAGATGAATTGTGGGTAAATTTGAAAAACAATGTCAACAAAGCAAGCTGACTTTAAACTTTTTTTATTTTATTTTTATACAATTATCAAGTATGAACTTAAATTTATTAAATAGTTCCGATATATAATTATTAGAAAAAATACTTGGATAAATCGTTATTATTAAATTCGAGAGAATAAAATGGCAGAAGAATTCGCAAATTTCATGGCAGAAACAAAAAAGGCTCCTTTAGAAGAAAAACTAAACGCCTTTGGAGACATTGTTGAAAGAATGATGTCTGTAATTCTAAAAATACCCGACTTAGTAGATCAGTCTTTAGCTACTGTAAATCAAAAAATTTCCACATTGGAATCACGATTTAATACGATTAACAATGAGGTATCATCATTAAGGACCAAGGGCGTTGGGACATCCCAAGTAATCGCCTCACCTACCACCCCAAGCAGCGCACCACCGCCTTCTGGAGGTCCGCCCGGAGGTCCACCTGGAGGTCCACCTGGAGATCTACCACCGCCTGGAGGACCAGGAGCTGCTCGTCCAGCTAGTCCGGTGAGCTTAAGAGGTGCGATAATGGGCGAATTAAAGCAGCTTTTTTCTAAGAGAAACCAATCGTGATAGTTAATTTATGAATTATTTTTTCAAAATAAATTCGCTCTAAACCTTCGCAATTGAAGAAATTTTTTCGCTACTATTTACATATAGTTTAACTTGAAGACGATTTATTTTCAGTCATTCATTATTAAGCATAATCTAAATGTTTTTAAAATCAATTAAAATTAAAACAAAAAAAAATATATATTACCATAAGAAGTATTCTGTTTTGATTTGATTTCTTTGGTGTAAGAATTATCAGTAATGGTTCAGAAGTAAACAAGGTAAATGTTGCTCACGATTTACAAAGACAAATCCTAGAAATTACGTCCCTCGTGAGGGTTTTAAATAAATATTATTATAAAAAGGCAAATATAGAAAAAAACCTAAAACCTCTCACACGAAAAAGATTTAACGACGAGTTAAAAAATATAGAACGAGATGGAGATTGGCTTCACACCGTTCCGCTAGCTATAAACTCGTTAAGTGACGATTTAAGTGTTCAGAAAGATTCTTTCAAATTTCCCGATAGCATAATTTTATTTGAGGCGTGGATGAATCTAGGTTTTGGAGCCCTTTTTCCTAGATTAGCGCTTCATTACAAATTTCCTGGATTTTTAAAAGGAGAAAAAACGAGGAATGTTTTCCAATTCACATTTTCAACTTCTAGAGGATTCGGATTCCCTATATATTTCGGTCCAGAATTCTATGGGTATATGTTAACGATAGGTAAATTATTAGAACCTTTGTTTAAATGGAGCCACACTATCTGTCATAGAGCAAATCAATTGATTTATCTTGTTGGAAAAAAATATGAAATAAAAAGACACCACCCTGGAGAATTTGAATCTGTAATTATATCAGAGTACAATGACAATGTGTTTAAAGGAATTGACACCCTTTTACACGGATATTATACGCAAGACCCAAAAACACTTGGTGCGTTCTCTAGTTTAGAAAATGCTCTAGATAATGTTACATTTTCTTATTCTATAGGAGATCACGCTATGTCTACCGAAAGAGAAAAATCAAAGAAAACTATTAGCGTACCATTAATTACGCACGATACTATCGTTCGTAAATACAATGTGAATTTTTACGATTATTTAAATGACTTAATTGCAACAGAAAAGTTGATAAAAAGAAAGATCATCCACTTTAAACAGTTAAGGAAAGAGTTTATTAGTAATCTAAAGAGAATTGATAGAATTAAATTTAGAATCGATCAATCTAAATCATTTTCAGTTCCAAGTTTGAAGATTTCTCAAAAATTTTCTCAAATTCAAGAATGTTCCCTTCATGTTCGACTTATGGAAATAATTATAAAAATGCTGTGGACAACTCCACTTTATACCCATACGATTCATAAAACTATCGACGACGAATTTAATCTTCAAAAACAGAAGCGAAATGGAATTACTACTGAATTTAGTAAAATGTCAATAGATTCAATTTTTTTACTTTACATAAAGAAATTTGAAGAAAAAAACTCATTTTCTTTCAAAGAAATTGACGTAATCAATGAATTGGTTAATCTTAAGGATAAAATTGGAATTATGTGGCTTAATTTTAAGGAGAAACATTTTAATTTTGCTTTGAAAGAACTAAACGATCTTTCTACTTTATCGTTGGATGACATTAGTTATAGGAAGATTGTAAACGAATATATAGACAACCTTATTCCAATTTTTTCAATATATGAAATTTTTAATAGAGCTCTCTCAGAGTCCGTTTATCCAGAATCAGTTCCTCAAACAAAAAGGTTGGGAGGGTATTTAGCTAGTATATTAACTTCAAGGTTTAATCCTTTCGGAGTAAATCTAATGAATCTTTTTAATAAATTAGCGTTTAATAACTGGAGCTATCTAATAATAAACCGAAAATTAAATCAAAAACAGTTTTTCAAATTAATAATGAAACTTCCGATATGGAAAAATATTCCTAAAACTATTAGAAAGGAAATACTGAACTCAAATTTTTAAATATTCAGGTAGGAGTTGATTTTAACGAGATTAGAACTCAAGAAAGCCTGGATCGTCAAAAATGTCTTCGATTTTTTTTGCCTTCTTCATGTCACTCTCGTCGTGCTCTGTAAATAAAGACTCTTCATCTGTTTTAATTCCTTTCTCTAACTCAAGAGAGTCTAGTTGAAGTAATGCATCCTTTCCTAACCTATTATATTCTTCCGCTCTAATTTTCCATTTATTAACTACATCAAGGTTGACATTATCTTCATCTTCTAAGGCCTCAGCAGCTTTAGCTTTGCAAATATCAGATAAAATAGAATATATTAGAACCAGTTCCCCCCATTCATTTTTCGGTTTAAGCTTCTCTAGACGTTTTTCTAATCTCTGAAGTTCTTGATCGGCGTAATGAATATCGATAAAATCTCCAAAGGCATCAACGGGTTCTGATATTGAATTAACTAAAACTTCCTTTGTTAAACCACAATGACCACACTTCACTGTAGCAATTGCGCTTTTCCGAATATTCTTAACCTTGATAGATTTTTCACCGCAATCCAAATTAAATGGTATATCCATTTAGTTATTTGGGCATGTGAAAATCTTTGGAACTCTCTTGACTCTTTTATATGATTGTTGTTTACGTTTCCTTCTTCCCATTATTCAAACACTAATTATTGTATATACTAAATAAGAAAAACATAACAAAAAAGTTTTGTGACAATATTTTATAGTAATCATAAAAAACATTTTTATTCTATGAGTTCTTAAATTGAGCTTTAATTTGATTATTAGTCTTGTAGCTTAATGAGTCCTTAATAAGGATTAATATTTTTAAATTTCATTAGTAAACTTATTCTCTACATAGTTTTAATACAAATCGAAAAATTTTTTAGGAATGATACTTTCCTCTAATTACTCTTTTTCACAGATTTGTCTTAGCAGTTTTAAAAAAAATGAGTGGAATTTAGGTATGGAACATACGAATTTGTCATTAGAATATGATAAGAGCTTGATAGAAAGGGTTCTGGACGATCTCGATATGAGATACATTATTATGTTTTTGTATATTATCAGAAATGACTTGTTTAAAGACTTAAAGGATCAAAAAATTATTGAGTCCTATGAGAGAGTCATCACCCTAGACGAAATATTTAAAAATAACATACTTAACTTTTGGGAAGAAAATTTTATTGAAATAGCTACCGATCTAGGTTTGTTTAAAAATATTCGTAGTATTAGAGAATTTAATCATAAAGATGGGGATTTCACAATACGATTAGGAGAAGAAACAATTACAATCGAGAATGATAAAATATCCGTGCCAGATCATACTCTTTTCTTAATGATAAATAAAAAATTTAAGTTTCTTACCAAAAGAAATTATAATTTAGCTTTGATTAAATTAAAAGGAGTAAAATGTCAGAATAGTAACAATATTCATCATTTTATATCTCAAATAGGAGAAAACGATTTTACAATATCTGATGACATATACTACATATTAGATCAATTTGGAAATGTTTATCAGGCAATCAAAATTGAGATCACAATCGAAGGGGTTCACCAGAAATACTTAGACATGAAAGAAAAAATTAACGAGTATATAGATATCTTTGAACCAAAATTAAGGAGTAAATCCGTGTTAAAAAAAATATTTAAAGCAATTAAGAGTGAGGAAAATGTTTTTAAATATCTGAGGGATGAAAAAATTGAACTTCCTGATAAGTTCAACTTTGATGAAGATACGGAGAGGAACGAAATTGGCAATGACTGGTATTTAAGACTAATAGCATTATTAAACACAAGGTTTAAGATGGAACAACTCGAGGAGAAAATATTAGAAATGAAAAAATATTATTCTGGAAAAGATAAAATGTTTAATTATCTTGAATTTATTGAAAAAGTATCTTTTAACGAAGATAGCATAGTAAATAAAATTCAAAACATTCTACTTAAACTTAGAGAGGATTTAATAAAAATTAATAAAGAACTTGAAGTATTAACGAAAAAAGAATTAAAATTATTAAATTTAGATTATGAACGGTATTTAATTACAAGAAGTGATGATTAAATTTGAAGTGTTCAGCATGTAACATCGAAATGGAACCTTTGGTTTCTGGGATTTTCCAATGTCCTCAATGTAGAAAAATTGTAAAGCAGAAAGACGAAAAAGCTGAAGCTGAAGATATGAAAGAGGTAGATAAAGGAGAATTTCTCGAAGGAGAATATTTTCATAATAATGTAAGTATAAACAAAAAATACGAAGTGTGCGAACAAGGAATTATTATAAACAAAACCGAAACTCGTTTATTTGCTGCGTTAATCTGTCATAGCGCTTATCTAAGCGACGAAAAATATGTGAGGCTCTCATGGTGGAAAAGTTTTCAGCATGCTGGCATGTTTAAAATCTATGAAAAAGCCGTTCTAAACAACACTATTATCACATTAGAAAAATTTAATAAAAATTTTGACGATATTTGGACTTGGGGTGGAAAATACGGAGAACAAGAACCTAAAACCAAAGATGCAAAAGAGAAAGAAAAATATTTAGACCTAATAAAATTCAGGATTTTAGAACACCGAACTTGCCCAAAATGTCAAAAAAAAATGTCAAAAAAGAAATCTCATTACGAATGTCAACATTGTGGCGAAATAGTTATACTGGAGGGGTATAATCAACCAATTTTTAACATACAATCGTCAGAGTTGGGCTTAAGTTTTCAATCTAATTTCCCCATCAATTATTACTTGCCAGTAAGCGGTATAACTGTGAAGTGGTTAATGGGGGAGTGGAAAGCAATAGCAGTTATTCACGCTAAAGATAATCCTAATAAGCAATGGCTAAGATTTTATTGGTGGATGCGTAACTTAAGCAGCCTATTGAAATACGGAAGAAGAGAAATAGGTGAAGGAATCCAAATGGGTTGGAAAGCCCAAAGAGGAGTTGCGTCTCCTAACATCTATGATAAAAAACTTATCACGCCTTTAATCAAAGCTTTAAAGAGAATAAAAGAGGAGTTAGATTGGTGAAATTGAAAAAAGTCATACAATTAAGGTGAACAAAATGGAAAGTAATCAAGAGAGCACTTGGCACGAACTACTTCAAGACTTTGAGAAGGGTTTAGAGAACGCTATTGATGAGCTCGAAAAACGAGATGTGGAAAACATACCAGGGGCAAAGGAAGCTTTAAAACAGAGATTACAGAATATGAGGCTTCATTTTACTAAAAATAATGGTGAAATTTTTTTAAAATCCATTGACGATAAAATTCAAAATGCGTTTTTCCCTAACACAAAAGATTTTTCTGAAGCATTTCAAAAAATAATAAAATCTCGAACTCACGAACAAGATTTTATCATAAACGAGTTACTAAACGGATTCGTAACTTCAAAAGCCAAAGCTGTTGCTACGGGAACTCAAGGACCTGTAATTGATAGAATGGTCGAAGCTTTTAGTAAAAGAAATGATTTTCATATTGTTGATTATCAATTTTATGCTATGTTTGGCGACCCAAATAAACCTCGACACTATATTAAAAGTCAACTAGAAGAGTTGGTTAAATTATTTGGTCTCGTGTCAAAAGAATTAATTATAGAAAAAGATGTTAGAAAAAGCGAAGAAAAAATATTCACCTTTTACACTTTTCCGGAAAAGATTATTAAAATACTAGAAGAGAAATATTTAATACTCGACGAAAAATTAGGATATACATATGTTTCTGAAGCATTTGATAGAAATGTATTCATATGTATGTTCTTAGCGAATGTGGCCATTAATAGAGATGATTTAAATAAGATTGGTGGATCTTATACTTTGAATGGTATCTCGGCCATTTTTGCATTAATTCTACTGTTAAGTTTTTTACCTAAATTATCAATAGATGAAACAAACCCCATCCTTAACGATCCTAATTACGATGCAGATACTATGAGTGTAATTCCTAAATCTTGGATGATGAAACAAGTTTTAGAACCATTGTTCGAACCTTTAATTAAAATTATTGCTTACAGATTAGGGGGCGGTTTATGGTTGTCTAAAATAATTGCTTCAGATATTAATAAAAAAATCCATAATCAAATACGTTTTTTGATTAAAGATGTCAATAAATGGGTTCTCGGTCAACTAGTAAGAGTTGAAATACCAATTTTCGTAGAAATTTCGAATATTTTCACAGAAATCCTAGTGGGCTACGATGAAAGTCTATAGCAATGATAAATTGAGTGAGAATTATGAGTTATAAAAAAAAATCAACAAGGAATGTTAGGCCTGGTAGAAAAAGGGAGAAGTGGACAGATATCTTACCGAGGTACCTTACATTTTTAACTCATATGCGCCCAATACTAAGAGAAACAAGAAGGATAATAATTGATTTGGATGCCGACCTTCTTTTAGATACAGAAATTCTAGACAGGATCCGAGAAGAAGAAGAAAAGCGAAATTTTAGAAAAGTGAGAGCTTTATCAGAATTTTCCGCAATGTACAGGTCAAATATCTATGAAATTATAAAAGACTTCTTAGTTAAATATAGGAATCAAATACCTATCCTTGATATTAAAGATTATATTATTGAATTCTTATACGAATCAGTCGGGGCTCTGAATACTTTGTCACACATCACTAACCCAGATGAAGAAAATTTAGAAAACACATATCTATATGCTTTATCTAAGTTTATTGAAGAACGACTTTTCTCTCGAGGTAGAAATTTAAGCATTATCTATAGTAAATTATTAGGTTATTCTTCAGATTTGTACGATTGTCAGAGACATATGCTCCAACCACATACTTATTATCGTGAAAAATTAGAATCCTCTGATTCATTTGAAATTCCTGGAATTTCCCCTAAAGTTTATAATATAATCAATAATGTAACCTCGCTTTTTAATTTGGATCCGAATTTCGGAGAATTCCCTGAACGAGAAAATCAGGAACTGCCAATGATATTAAAATCTGAAGTATTCGATCCTTATATTGATTCTATAGCAAATGCAGAAGAATTAGCTATCGAACAAATTTCTGAGCGCTTTGGACTGCGAATAATAGACGGAATCTTCCTTGCTCCGAGAGAAGACCTAGTAGATTTACTAACAGAAAATAATTTTTTGCGAAAAAATTCACAATCAGATGGAAAAGTACGATTACTACCTCAACTAAGCAATGAAAGCTTATTTCTTTATTATTTAGCTTTCGCATCCCAGAGAAGAGGTTTTTTATCGAAGGAATTAATAAATTGGATTTCAATGAATTTCGCTTTTTTAATATATATGGGTATTTTGAAGTGGAAATTGTCAGACCAAAATATTTTCTATCCTATCTTTAAGGATCTACAAACAAATGAGAAGATTTTACCTTATTTAATGAAACTTCTCTGTTTTCCTAACTATCTAGGTATTGATAAAATGAAAATACGGGATTCTCCACAATATAGAAAAGAGATTTTTAACTTTATTGGTTCACAAATAGATAATCTTAAAGATTTTATCTCAGAAATAGCAGAATTTTGTGAAAAGTTTGATAAAGAAAGAAAAAATAACTAAATTAGAATAAAAAGAGATGAGAAAAATGAGCAATTCAAAAGATGATGGAGACGGGAAGATAACTTTCACCGAGGATGTCATTAAAAATAGGTTAGGTAAATATGGAGCGGTGTATTTTCCTTCCGCCATACAAGAATCAATAGATGACATTCTAGGTAATGAGAATATAAAAGAAATTTTACACGATTTTTTTAAAGCTTTGAAGAAATACGATGAATTTAGTAAACGATTAAAGGGAGCAAAACTTAACCCGAGTTTAACTGTTCTCTTGTATGGTCCACCGGGTACAGGTAAAACTTCTCTAACGAGAGGGTTTGCAAAGCATTACGATATTCCATTATGCGTAGTAGAAACTGATAGGTTAGTTTCTCCATTGTTAGGAGATACTATTAAACAAATCAGGAATGTCGTGGATTTAGCAGCAGAGATAGCAAAGGAACGCGGTAATTTTATTCTTTTCTTTGACGAAATAGATGCTATAGGCTCAGAAAGATCTAATATTCATGAGGTAGGTGAGATCAAACGAGCCGTTATTTCATTTTTGCAAGTAATTGATAGAATAAATTATGAGGGAGTACCCTTAGCAATTTTTGGGGCGACCAATCATCATAATCAATTAGACTCCGCGATTTGGAGGCGGTTCACGTTTCACTTTAGCTTTGAATTCCCAGAATATCCTCTGAGAAAAAAAATAATTGAATCATTCCTTGCTAAAGTTAAAAATGCGAAAATAGGCGTTGATAATTCAATATACACAAATTTAGCCAAAGAATACGAAATGATTCAAAAGATACATCGTAATCTTACAAGTAAACTAGGATACGAAATCTCTGAGTTTAATGATACTCTACTTTGGGATGAAATCAATAAAATCAGCAAAAACCAAGGAATGTTAGAGCTTACAAAAGGATTTTCAGGTTCAGATATTGAAAGAGGAACGAAAGTAGCGCTCTTAAAAGCTATTAATACAGAACGCTTAACTTACGATTTATTTTACAATTCTCTAAAATTAGTGGGAGGGACCGCAATACATGTTGAAAGACAAGATATTTTAACCGATTCGAAACAAAGATTTATAAAATCTTCGAAAAATGAGCGGGAAAAACGCTATATGAAAAGTCCTCCAGAAATCTAATATATTTTTTTTAAATACAAATAAAAAAACAAATTTACTTGAAAAAATGGAAATAGAATTATTTAACCTTGAAAAGATAAAGGGATTAACCGCCCCAATTAAAGCTTTACAAGGAAGAGTTAACCAAGTATCAAATCTCGTAAAAAATATAGAACCTGACCAGCAATTAGCTTCATTATATTACGAAAACGATTTAATTTTTAAAGAACTCAAACAATTAACAAAACTTGTAGACAAAATCAATGAAAATTTAAAAGTTATCTCAAACAATAACATTAACAAATTTTTAAAATTGAAAAACTACTTAATCAATAAATACAAGCAATCAATTAAAGATAGCTTGAAAACAATTGATTTGGACAATGAAAATTTTACACAGATTGGTTTATCATTAATTGAAAATAAAGAAATTAGTAAAATAGTTGAAAGAATAACGTACATTCCTTCTGTCACCATTAAACAATGGCTTGATTTGTTAGATGCTTTAAATCAGAGCACAATTTTCCTAAAATCTGTTGATAATTTAAGAGAACACTACAAAATAATTTTACAGGACAAATTAAAAAAAGAACTGGCAAAAATACCCCCTAATGTAGAATCTTTCATAATCGAAGATTTTAAAAGACAATTTCATATCACACCCAAGATAACCTATGATAAATTCAATCAATCGATTGAACATAAACTTACTGAAGAAGAATTAAAATCGAAGAAAGAACTCTTGGAAAGAAAAAAAGAAAAAAAAAAGATTGAAGAACTAAAAAGACAACAGGAAGAGCAAACGGAATCTTATGATAGTTATTTAAAATTCTCAAATAAAGAATTCGAAAGAAGATTGCGAAAACAGAAACGCGAAAAGTTGACTGATATAAGCGATACGGAAAACAAGAAAGACCTTGAAATAACAGAAGAAATCTCCCAAAAAATCGAAATGTTTAAAAAGCAAATGGATAAAAGATCAAAAGAGCAACATATTAATCGCGGTGATCCTAGCGCAGACCCAATAAAATTAATTAGAGAAAGAAGAAGGAAAAAAAAGGAAGAGTATGACGAGTTTAAGGATCATTTTGAAAGCGATTAAATATTAAAGTGGAGTGATTTTACTCATTAATGAAAATAGGACTGAGATTATTGTAGGAGAAAATAAGATCATTATAGAAGATCGATATACTTTAGTACAAGGAAAATTTAAGCTTAATCAATTTCAAGAATATTATAATGACGATTATCTTAAGATTCAAGAAAATTTGGATTTAATTCCAGTAGAAAAATTTATCAGAGTAATTTCAAGCGAATCAAATAGCTTATCTGGCTTAACAAATTTTACCAAAATACTAGATATCTTATCTGGTTATAGCAAGATTGTTGAAAATAATATAGAAATTTACTTAAAATTTAGTGAAAATCTAGAAATTTTGCGTACCCTCTTTAAGTTAATTTATTTCTCAAATAAAAAGAAGTCCCTGTCTAAAGAGTTAGAATTATCAAAAATTCGTAAATTTTCGAGTGATATCTTAGCTACTGCAGATTTAATGAAAAATTTGACAGAATCTATAAAAAGTAACAAGGTTAAATTGTCCTACATCAAAGAAGATTATATTCAACGGAAAAAACAAATTGATAAGATCAAGAAAGATCAAGCAACTAATGAAACACTAATTCAAGATCAATCTCAAATTAAGAAAAATTGTTTTGATCAAATCAATAAAATCACTAGGCAATTAGAAGGCTCAAAAACAGAAAATGAAAATGAATCGTTTTTACGGTTAGGTATTGATACAAATTTAACAAATTCAGAGAAAATTAGAGCCCTTCAAAAAAGAGCAAAAGATACTCAATATGAAATTAATAAGATTAGACTAAGATCAAAACAATCACAAGCAGAATTCGAAGAGTTATCGCCAAATTATGAAATTTACAGAATTGATTATGAAGAAATTTTAAAATCTATAAACAAAGACGAGAAAAAATTGAGACAACTTCAAAAGGATTATGAAAAAGAACTTAGGGAAAATAAAGAGCTTCCGTTTGGAGAGACTAAAGAGTTACTCTCACGACCTATTAGACCATCTTTAGAGATTGAACAAGAAATAAAAAATATTGATTCTGAATTAGGTAATTTATCGTTTCCTGCCAATTTAAATAAGAAAAACTTACCAAGTAAAATTCCTATAATAACTGAGAAGTTTAAAGAAATTGATGCTATCGTTAGAAATAACGATGAAAAAATAAGTATTAATGCAAATGAAGAAGAAATCGAAGAATTTTTTGAAAATTTTCGTATTTTTGAGAATCTTATTAAGAACTTTGAAAATATTGCGAATAAGTTTCTAAAAACAATTCAACTCCAAGTACAGTTTAACCTCGTTACAAACCAAATGAACACTGCTTTTTTGATAAAGACGGTTTTCACTAGAAATTTCAAAAATAAAGTAAGCTATGAGAATTTAACTACTCCTGAAAAAATTTTTTTCATAATTAGTTTTTTTATCTCGTTCAAAATTTTGTTAAATTCAAAAAATATTGTTTTTTCAAATTTATTTATTCTCCCAATATATAATAAAGGTGGTTCTATCTATAGAACCATTAGGAAAATTATCCCTTTATTTGAAACTGACGAAAATTTATCTGATGTGAGTATTCTATTGCTTATGTCAAATCTAACGTTGAAAAAAGATATCGAAAAATTGAAAATTATTAAAGTAAATGAGAGATGAGGAGAGATCAAATGGAAACTGTGAATTTTGAAGATATTGTGAAAAATATCGCTAAAATTGTTATAACAAGCCCACAAAAAATGATTAGAGAAGAAGATCTTATGATTTTAACTAAGAACTTGGATTTTGAACAGGTGATAAGCGCTGTTTATTCAAATTTAAAAAATGTAGGGTTTGAATTTATAAAATCGAGGTTCTTAGATCAAAATTATTACATTTTAACTTCTGAAGGAAAAGATGATAGAGTTACTCCATCACAATACGGAACTCTAGCCCTAATCCTTGCGCTTAGCAAAGAATTGGATGAAAATTTAGACCTCAATGATCTAAAAGATATTTTTAAAGAAGTATGGAATACTGATATGAAATTTTTAATCGAAAATGATTATTTAAGGAAAATCGAGGATCAAAATATACTAAAAATAACGCCATTAGGAAAAGCGCTTCTAAAAAATATAATTAAAGATATTGAATTAAAAAACTTGTTAGAAGCCTTTAAAAGAAAAAAAGAAACGGCATAAAGTTAAAAAAATAATAGATTTACTTAATCCCTATCTAAATCGATATTAAATTGGTCGTAAATTTTCTTCACGCGATCAGCAGAGGGGCCAGTACCTCTCACACCGTCTTCATTTACGATAATTTTCCCATTTAAAATTGAAATTATATTTTGTTCTTCTATGTAATTTACATGCCCTTTAGAAAAAATTGTTGCAATTCTGTCTGCTAACGCTGCCATAGGAAACGGTTCTTCTTCAACAGTTACATAATGATAATACGAACTTCTAATCATTAATTTTGGGAAAACTTTACCTTTTTCATTTTTAACATTTGTAAGAATGAGATTACTGTCCTCTGAAACTCCTTTGAGTTGTCCTACGAAGAATTTATCATTATCAAGATAAATTTTAACAATTTTATCAATCAATAAACCTAATTCGGTATTATATTGCCTTAAACTGATATTTCAACACCTTCAATAAATAATAATTTGTACTATATTATTATGTTCATTTACTTTTATTTTTAATTTAATTTCTACTTCATAAATTTATGCATTTTAATTGGAAAATAATTCCTTTATTAATTCGGGTATATTCTCTTCTGTAATAGCACTGGTTGTAATCACTTTAATATTCGGGTTTATTTCAATAGCATCCCTAACCATTTCATCGAGATTAACATCTATGACATCAATTAAATCTATTTTATTTATGATTGCTATATCAGAAAATTTAAACAGCATAGGGTGTTTACGAATTACCCATGGACCTTCAGTAATAGACACGACAACTATTCTTTTATCAGTTCCTAAAATAAAATCTGAGGGACATATCAGATTACCCACATTTTCTATAAAAACAACATCAAAATTACCTAAATCATAGTTTTTTATTACTTGAGAGATGTGATATGAATTTAAGGCACACTCTCTACCTGTGTTAATCTGAACGGTCTTAACGCCATATTTTTCAATGCGATCAGCATCTATTCGAGTGACAACATCCCCATTAATAACTAGAACTCGCTTATTTCTTGAGATCTTTTTCGAAATTGATTCCAATAAAGCAGTTTTTCCTGCACCTATAGCTCCAACAATATCAAAAGACATTATATTATGCTTTTTGAATATTTCTTTATTTTGAGCCGCTAGGTTCTCATTGTGTTCAATTAAATCCTCGTTTAATTCAATAACTTTTGATAATCCATCTTTAGGCATATCAATTTAATGATTTAATTAATTTAAGATAAAAAAAATAAGGTGTAATCGTTGATATTTTTTACTAATCAAAAAAAATTCACATAAACATTCTATACTTATAGACTAAATACGATCCTAATACTCCACCTAATTCAGGGAGATAGTAAAGAAAATATAGGAATGAACCACTTAGCCCATATATTAATCCAGGAATTAATCTAAATAGAATAATCATAAGTAAAAAACTCTTTCCACTCATTCTGATTGGAATTATTACTACACGTGCAGTTAATCTTTGATTCATTGCAGGGAAAATTGTAAAAGTAAACAATCCATAAAGCCCCCCCCAAACTAATCCAACACTATCAAAATTAGAGAGACTATCTAAAGGATAATAAAATGCTATCCCCAGTCTTAGTATAATATAAAATAATATAGAAATAAACCCGGAAAATAAGAATAATTTCACTAAGAATCCCGTTCCAAAAGCTGTTTCAATCATTTTCCCCATTAAATAAGCGAAGTAAAAGATTATAAATATAAGAATCATGGAAAAGAAGAAGAAATAATCGAATGGATTAATTGAATAAATAAAAAGAGATGTAATAAAAGTATGATACGTAAATTTGAAAATTATCGCATTCAAGCTTAAAAAAACATACTCTTCCAGACCCAAACTTCTAAATATTATCGCTACTGTTGAAAAGGAGACAATTAATAAAAGTATCACCTTAATACCTTGATATTGTGATCTCTTAGACGAGTATCTGCGCATTTGCTTTGCAGATTTCTTCTCCTGCCTTTCTTGTCTTCTAATATATTTACTCACATTTATTGTTCCTTTATTTGAATCACTATGGTTAAGCTTAGATTCTTTAAGAGCAGAAGTTATGATAGGAATATGTTTTGATTCAAAACTACATTGATGATTCTCAGGTAATCGGTGTTCTTTACAATAAGCACCTCCGCAATACTTACATTTAAATGGTAAGAATGGTATTTTTTCTCCACAATGTTCGCAAAATGTCATGAAATATTCCTTATAGTCTACAAATCGTTTTACTATTTATCAAGTATTATTTAAGTTTAATTTTACTTTCTTACATTTTTAAAATTTCGATCCTTGATAATTTTTCTTATAAATTTCTTCGTGATTCTTTATATCCTAATCAATGTAAAGAAAACTAAATGTATAGTCCTACTGGTGAATTAATAAGAAGTAAGGTCAATATTAACATAACAACCAACGAACTTGTTAAGCCGAGATAGACTCTTTTATTCCATTTCCATATATTTTGTCCATCTAATATCCCAATAGGAATCATATTAAAAGCTCCAAGCATGAAATTGAAGTAGGATGCATAACCAATGAAAAAATTCAAAGGATAGAGTGTATTAGGAATAAGTAGAGATATAATTAATAAAATTGAACCGTAGATCAAATTAATTACTGGTCCTGCTGCTTTACATAGTCCTGTTTTTCTGTTTATTTTATCTAATCCTAATACCACGACTGCACCAGGGAGAGCTAGCATTGGAAATGTGCTAGATGAACTTATTAAACTAACAAAGCCCATAACAAGGCTTAAAGTTGTTAAAAGCATCCCAAATGTAAGTAAACGAAATTTTGTTTGAAGTCCAAAATGAATCGCTACTTGACGATGGCCAAATTCGTGGAAAAGAAATGCGGTCATATAAAAACCAGCAAGCATAAAAAGAGCCCATATATAACCCGAATCGATAATCTGATTATAGAATGAAATTATTCCAATTAAAAAAATTAAGCTACATCCAATTATAAAATGAAGTAATTCAGATTTATGCGCCAATAATATTCCTTTAAAATTAATGCCAGAATCAGGATCAAAAGCGTTTTCCGGTACTGCTTGTTCTTGACGATACCATGTATAAGTTCCATCAGTTGTTCCTCGCATGGTAGTTTCTGTATAACTACTTTGTTCTGTAAATGAGGGAGTTGTTTGAGATGGAGCTGCATAAGTCGCATGAGATGTATAATTTAAACTCTCTACGACAATATTACATTCGTGATCAATAGGCTCTTTATGTAGCGAGCAATATGATTGGCCACATTTAGAACAACCATGCAATTCGGGGTTTTCGGTACCACAATGATAGCATTTAGGCATTTTTTATAGGTTCACTTCTTTTACTTCTTTTAGAAGAGATTAGATATGATATAAAATTCAACATTAATAATATTAAGTTTAGATAATTTGGAATTCGTTTTTTAGTATATTTTAATAAAAACTCAAATAAATTGCTAAATTTAGTGATTTCTCCTCTGGTTTTAATTACCATAAAATAATTAAATTACAATTTACATACTTATTTATACAAAGTAATTAAAAACAGTTGATTATTACGGGGAAAAAAACAGTTTATTGCCCAACATGCGACCAAAATGTCGTTCTTAGAAGGAAGAACTTTGACCATATATACCACGAAATACTTTGCTTCTCCGTCATCTTAACAGCTGGCTTAGGCTTTTTTCTTTATTTAATCTTGAAATACAGCAAAACTAAAAACAGATGCCCAAATTGCGAAGCAGAATTCGATCTTAACAATCTTTCAGAGAGCAAGGTTCTTAAAAAAGATGTTACTAATTAGAATTTACTGAACTTTCATTATGTTTTTGCATCGAGGGCAAGTGCGATCTTTTTCTGATAATTCCTTTTTCATGATTGTCTTTTTGTATTTACATTTTGTTTTAGAGCAGATAAGAATAAATTTCGTTAATTTTATTGGTTCTTTTTCACCTTTCTTTTCGATCGGCTGAGTCTTAGGTTTTCTTGTTGATCTTGCGTCTTCTTTTTTCTCAGATTTTTTTACAGATTCTTCTGGTTTTATCCACTTATCCAATCCCAAATCTGAGTCACTTCATCATCTTTAACTGTTTAATTCTCTCAATATAAAAATAAAGTAATTGCTCACAATATATAACTCTCTGTAATTAATATAAAATAAATAAAAAAAATGTTACTGATCGACACTCAAAATTAATATACTTGAACTTTTCCAGCAATTAAACGCTTTCGCAAGTCAATAAAGTACTCCTTGCTTAACATCTCTTCAGAAACTTCTTTAGCTATTTTATCAATGCTCGCAAAGTTTACATTTTCAGCAGGGATAAGTTCTATCGAATTCACCCAAGGATCAGTGATTGGGCGTCCAATCTGGGAAAGTAGTTTTACATGTGCTTCTAAAATGTCCCCTTCACCTCTCTTATAGATTTCTCTACTCATTTCTGTACCTAAAATGTTATACAATTTACCTACATGGTTTATTGGGTTTTTTCCACAAACTGCTTCCAAACTCATCGGTCTACAAGGAGTAATCAACCCATTTGATCGATTACCTCTTCCTACTTCACCATCGTCTCCCGCTTCAGCAGAAGTTCCAGTTATTGTAAGATAAAGAATTCCTTTATCCACTTTATCTCCCACATTTACTTGGCAAGTGACTTCGCGTTCGGGGATGATTTTAGCCGCCAAATCTAAAACCGCGTCTTTAATTTGATTTGTGTAATTAATATAATCATTGGCGTCATTGATGTATTTGCTGACCATAGCAGCTGCTACAGTAATTCCTACTTTATTCCCGAGTCTTTCCGTCATAACTTTAATATCTTCTCCCGAACCTTTACATTTCTCTTTGAATTTATCTGAGTTAAGTAAATATTCCGCTTCTAATGTTATCTTTTCTACATCTGAATAGGGCGCATAACCTACTCCAAAGCTTGTATCGTTTGAAAGTGGTATGTCATCTGTGTGGTGGGAGTCATCAAAAACTCCAGTTAAGTCTATAGATCCCGGTCGGACGGCATAATCGAATTGGATGTCACTATTAAGGTTAAGATTCCTGAAGATATCAGCGAGAACTTTTCTTTGGGTGTCAATACAAATAGTAGCAACTGGTATGTATTCTAATTTACTTTCTGTTCCACATTTGGTGAGGATTTGATTTATTGCTCTTCCCACTATTAAAAAATATTGTGGTTGAATTATCATTCCTCCACCAAATTCTGGTTTAGCAGTTCCGCCAACTAGTGCTGCTTTATCAACATTATGATGATAAACCCTATCGTAATTCTCCAAATAGTACACACAAAGTGCTCTCGAGCACGCATCAGCTACTGCGTCGCACACGGTATCAGGGTGCCCTACGCCTTTCCGCTCGCATATTTCAGGAAATTCACTTTTTTCGATCGGTAAAAAATTCGCTTGTGTAATTTTCAACATTTTACATAGACTCTATGTGATTTATATAAATAGTTATTTTAATTATGAATCTTAAAATTAAAGGTATTTATAAATAATTATTGATAATAATATGCATTGTTTGCATGAAATATGCTCATAAATTATAATTATTAAGCTTTACGGATTTTAAAATGGAAACATTACCAGATTCTTCTAAAATTAAAACTTTACGGAAGAGTTTAAACATTAGTCAAAAAGAATTGGGAGAGAAATTAAACATAACTCAATCTACGATATCAAGAATAGAAAATGGGACTATAGATCCCCCCTATTCCAAGTTTAAATTAATTTATGAATTCTTAGAAAATGAAAGAATAGCTCGTAAACAATCCATAAAACATGCCGTAGACATCCTTACTCCCGAAATTATATTCATAAATCCACATTCAACTGTGAAAGAAGCCGTAAAGCTGATGACAAAGTACAACATCTCCCAAATCCCAATTATTGAGGATAATCATAATTATGGGAGTATTACGGCTAAAAAAATTCAGAAGTACATAACAGACGACCCTATAATTCTAAACCTAAAAGTAACCGACATTAAGGAACTGCCGTTTCCAGAAGTAGAAAAAAATTGGAATGTAAAAGATATTTCAAATTTATTGATTAATTATTCGGCAGTACTGGTGAAAGAGGATAAAAAATTCATAGGTATAATTACAGACTCTAATTTCCTTAAACTTACGAGTAAATAAAAAGCCCCCATATTTACAGACCGGAATCTACGAGTCAGTTTATTAAATAAATAAATCATCCCTAAATTTTATTTACAATAAAAAAATTTTATTAAACTATTTTGCTTTCTTAGATTTGGGAATAAATGAATAGTACTATACTTGAAAAAATTGATGATTTGCTGAAAAAAGCAAATTTTGAAACATTCATATTAGATAATTATTGCAATAAAAAAAATAAATTTTGCTTTGATTTACTCGTCAAAAAGAACGATCTTATATTTAGTGTGAAAGTATTTTCAAACATCGATAATATAAGCACTGAAATAGTTAAGGATATTAAATCCTTGTCTACGCTGCTAAAATCTAAACCGCTATTAATAGGAATTAAAAATCGGTACAATGAATTAGAAGATAACACTATTTATATTAGAGACGGGTTACCCTTCATTACTTTAGCGACTTTAGAAAACATAATTAATAAAGGGTTATATCCCTACATTCTAGCAAGAAGAGGTGGTGGTATAATGTTTTTAAACGGGAATATAATGAAATTCATTAGAGAAAAGCAGGAGATATCACGAAAGGAATTATCAGAGTTAATTGGAGTAACAAAACGTACTGTGTGTGCCTACGAAAATGAAAGTATGCGACCTTCTAAAAAAATCGCTAAAAAGTTATCAAACATCCTAGAGAATAAAGATCTCTTCCGAAAAATTAATCTTTTTGATTGGAATTTCAAATTTGAAATTGATTTGAAAGAACCTCAAGAGTATGTTGCTCGTAATCCTTTTGAAACCCACCTTCAAGCAGTCTTAGACGACATTGGAGTCTGTTCTTATTGGTACAAAAATAGCCCAATTCCGTTTAAATTATCTTTATATTCTAAAGTTTCTGAAGATAATAAGGAAAGAAATGTGTATCCTCTTTTTTCAGGCGTTTCAGAAGATGATAAAAAGATTAACGAACGTAGTCTCAGTTGCTTAAATATGTTTAACAAATTGTTCCATGTAAACTCTCTCTTTATTGTAAATAACGACATCAAAATACCCGATTCGTTAAGAAAAATTAAAGTTCCTATTGTTAAAATTAGAAATTTAGAAAAGATAGATGACGAAGAGGAATTTATTGACCTCGTCCAAGAATCAGGAATTTAACCACTATGTTGTTTGTGGTATTGACGAGGCGGGAAGAGGCCCCGTATTAGGGCCAATGGTAATTTGTGGCGTGTGCTTTTTCGAAGCTGAGCTAAAATTGCTTGCTGATATAGGAGTTAAGGATTCAAAGAAATTATCGCCCAAAAAACGGACTGAGTTAGCTAAAATAATAAAGGATAAATGTAAAAATTATAAAACTATTGTTGTTACGGCTCAGGAAATCGACGCAAGAGTAGAAAATAGAATTACTTTGAATAGACTTGAAGAAGTTAAAATGGCAGAGATTATCGAAGCTTTAAAGCCTGATATTATTTATGTCGACGCTGCAGACGTGAACGAGGTAAGATTTGGGAAATCTATCCAAAAACTTCTTAAATATTCGCCTACTAAAATAATATCTAAGCATAAAGCAGATGATTTATACCCGATCGTCTCAGCTAGCTCAATAATTGCAAAAGATACGAGAGATAGCATTATAGAAGAATTAAAAAAGAATTACGGGGATTTTGGATCAGGATATCCCTCTGATACGCGATCTATAGAATTTCTGAGAGAATGGATAAAAGAAAAGAAAAAAGCTCCACTGATCGCTAGAAAATCTTGGGAAACTACGAAAAAAATAATCAGAGAGGAAGTATCTAACACTAAAATAACTGATTTTGTTAAATGAGATTTACAATCATATCTACTATAATGATTTCTCTACTTCAAATTATTTTTGAACAGTTAAAATAATGTGATTTGCAGCGTATTTATGAATGTTTATGCTATCGATTATTACATAACCCGCTTTTTCTAAAATTTTTTTTTCTTGCATGTAAATTTTTTCAGACTTTTCTACGCTGTCAATTGATTGAGATTTTATCGCGAGAATTAAAAAGCCTTTATTTTTTAGATAATAATTGCAATTTTCAATGGCTATTTGTGCTTGATTAGGTTGAGCGATGTCTTGATAGACTAGATCGATAGGAGTAAAAATAGCTTTAGCATAGCTTTCTGGAAAATTAGCGTTACCTAATAATGGGACGATATTCTTTCTTTTATCGGTGTTTTGAATCAATTGTCTCATGCTGCGTTCAGCAAATTCGACTCCGTAAATAACTCCCTCGTAAACAATGTCCGAAAGATGAGAAATTGTAGTTCCAGAGGATGCTCCTAAATACAAGCATCTTAAATCTTTCTTCAAGAATCCCAACGAAGGCTTCTCCAATATCATCGCAGCTAATTTACTTCTAAGGGGATCCCATTCACGATATTCCTCTCCTTTAAAAGTAATTAGCCTCTCTCCATATACCTTATTACCAGGAATTAAGTTTTTAGAATAAAGTTTTGGATTCTGAGGTAACCCCGAGATATAAACATTAGAAAATTTTGGATGTGCTCTTATGGTAATGTTGCTCAATTTAACTTTACCT
Organism: Promethearchaeota archaeon; assembly: GCA_019057735.1. The sequence goes on from JAHLWV010000002.1 coordinate 41,826, forward strand.
CCTTTTTTTTTTACTTGTTTGTTTTTTATTATATCTAGTCTTAGTTTTGGGCTCACTTCTTTTTAGTGGAGGTTTAGGATATTTCTTCTCAATTTCCCTGATTTTTTCGTTTATCGCTTTTGAAAGCACATCGGCTACAAACTCACCTCCAAAATAATCTACTTTTGCTGAAATACCAATTTTTCCAGATATAACTCGAGATATCTTCCCTCTATTCCAGGCCTTACTTCCACGGATTAGGTTCCACTGAAAAATTAATCCGTGTTTTGGGCGTTTTTCACCGGTTTTAAGGAACCTATATAAAGCCTTCTCAGCCCCCAATAGTTGAATTCTTGAAGCTGGCATGAATGCTAATTTTTTTAAACTTCCCGCTTTTGCTATTAATTTTGCTCCAATTAAACTTCCAACTAAAGCAAAAAGATTTGGAGCAATTTGTTCCATTACTAAATCTAAATGTCCCTCTAATTCATGAATAAATTCGTCCAAAGATAAAATTTCATTAGCGTATTTTATAATTATGTTAAGATCAATATCTGCTCCCATTGATTGGGAGGCTAAATTCTGCAACATTTTAATTCTTTCTTCTTTAAAACCAAATTCTTGATCGATCTTATTATAGGTGAAATTATCACGATGTCCTAAAACTGAAATGAGTCTTGCTATAAGGATGTTATCTTCTATTATTTTATCAACTAGCTCTGGAAAATGTAAACCATACCATTCTCTCATGCGACTTGAGAATAAACTTAATGATTTTTTAAGAATATCCAAAGTTTCTATGATTTGAATGACTTCTACATCTCCCTTACTCCCAAATTGACTAATTTGTTCTTTGATTAGATGTTCTTCAACTCTCTTAAAGAAAGAGAGAATTTCGTCTCGTGTTTTCGTGATACCTATTTTTTTCAATTGATCACTCAAATTGAAGCGAAAATTTTTAAATTCTAAAGATAGTTTTTCAAAAGAAGTGTTATATCCTAAATCCTGCAGTGTTATATCTTTTAGTTTTCTATTATCAAACACAAAATCATCAAAACCTGAACTGTTTAATTCATTCATAAAGTCTAAATACTCTGCTGATAGAGTATCGTTATTTAATGAATTATAAAAATTTACTGATTTTTGAATATCGTCTAAGAAATCTATATAATTAAGGAAATTTCCTCCATCATCAATAGCAAAAATCCCTATTAAAGAATCAATAATATAACATCTCATTATTCTATACACTTGCTTTAGTAAAATTTCTCAAATAATAATAATAATCATTTCTTACATAATAATAGTAATGCTTGAACTAAATATTTCTGAGTTAAAATTAAACTCTCCTTTAATTTTAGCTTCCGGCATTTTAGGTGTTTCTTATTCTAGTATGAAAAGATTAATTGACGCTGGAATGGGCGCAATTACTACCAAATCAATTGGTCCTGTCCGAAGAAAGGGATTTAAGAACCCTTCAATCATTGAAGTACACAATGGCTCGTTTTTAAATAGTGTAGGCCTTGGAAACCCTGGAATAGATAGCTTTATTACAGAAATTATAGAAATTAAAAAATTCGGCTTCCCTTTAATTGTAAGCGTTTTCGGAGATACAACTGATTCTTACATTGATGTCGCCTCAAAAGCTGAAAAGGCAGGGGCTAACGCTATTGAAATTAACATCTCTTGCCCGCATGCTGAAGTATCTAGCATAGGAATTGATAAGAATCTAACTTATTCCGTTGTTAAAGCTATAAAAGAGAAAATAAGCGTCCCTCTGTTTGCTAAACTAAATCCAAATGTAACCAATATGGGCGAAATTGCTATAGCAGCGCAGAAAGGGGGTGCCGATGGAGTAGTCGCAATTAATACTCTTGCCGCAATGAAAATTGATATTAATGTAAAAAGACCTATTTTATCGCATGGAAGTGGAGGGCTTTCAGGAATTGCAATACATCCCATAGCTGTAAAAAAAATCTACGATCTTTATAAAATTTTAGAGATTCCTATAATTGGATGCGGAGGGATAACCACTTATGAAGATGTGATTGAATTTTTCTTGGCAGGAGCTTCTGCTGTTCAAATTGGAACTGCTCTCTATCAAGGATATGATATTATCTCCAAAATTAATCAGGGATTAACAAAATATCTTAAAGAAAACGAATTTAATTCAATTTCTGAAATTACGGGTTTAGCACACAATTACAAAACGCAAGAGGTTCCCGATTTTGACTAAAAACATGGTTAAAACAGTAAAAATAACGAAAATCATCGACGAATGCCATGGAGTCAAAACTCTCATATTTAAAGAACAAAACTTGATAAAACCTAAACCGGGACAGTTCCTAATGATTTGGTTACCTGGTGTTGATGAAATTCCAATGTCAATATCGTCTTATTCGGATAATAATGAGTGGTCGATAACTGTTCAAAATGTTGGGGAATGTACAAGTTCGATTCACCAACTTAAAATTGGAGATTATATTGGAGTAAGAGGTCCAATCGGTAACTTTTTTACCATTCCCAAAGAAAAAAATAAGATTCTTTTTTTGATTGGGGGTGGGATCGGGGTAGCTCCACTTAAATTTCTTTCTTCAGAACTAATAAGACTGAAGCATAATTTTAAGTTAATTATTGGTGCAAGGTTAGAAAATCAACTCGTATTCAAGAACAATGTGAATTATCAAGATCAAAAAGGGTTTGAAGTTCATTTCTGCACTGATGATGGTAGTTACGGAGAAAAGGGATTTACTACAGAAATCTTTAAAAGTTTCATTAAAAACATGAGCAGAGAGGAGTTGCAAAATACGCTAGTTTTTACCTGTGGTCCCGAAATTATGATGCATAAGTTGCTACACATTTGTCTTGAGAATAAAATTGAACTTCAAGCAAGTCTTGAAAGAATTATGAGGTGTGGTTGCGGATTGTGTGGCTTATGCGTTATAGATCCCCTTGGATTATTAGTTTGTAATGACGGACCCATTTTTACTTCCGCAGTTTTAGAGAAAATGGAAGATTTTGGAAAATATAAGAGAGATTTTTCTGGGAAAAAAATCTTAATATAGAAAATTTTTGATTTAAACCAACGAAATCTTACATTAGAAGAAATATTGTTATTTGATCCAAAAAATACAAAATATTTTTTCTTTTACTACATAATATTTTATATAGAATGAATGAGCTCACAAATTCTGAAATAGAACGTAAAATCTCCAGAGAAATTATAGGTTACTTACTGAAAAATCCAGATACTCCTCGCCATAAAATTACAAACATTAAAGGAAAATTTGGAAAGAAATATAAGTATCATAAAGTTATAAAGAACGCTCAAATCCTGCATCATGCTACTGAAGAGGAATTACGCGTTATTACACAACTCTTAAAGAGGAGAATAACAAGAACTATTTCAGGCGTATCTGTCATTGCAATAATGACAAAACCTCTTCCTTGTCCGGGAAAATGTGTTTATTGTCCAGGGCAAGATTCTCAACCTGATCAAAAAGTAGCTCAATCATATACTGGCCATGAACCGGCTGCGATGAGATCAATCCACAATAATTATGATGCTTATAAGCAAGTACAAAGCAGAATTGGAGATTTAGAAGCGATTGGCCACGTTGTTGATAAAATCGAGATTGTTTGCATGGGGGGCACATTCTTATCTACTCCTATTGATTATCAAGAAGACTTTATCAAAGGAGCATACGAAGGAGTAATTGGGAGTAGAGTTATTTCGTTAGAAGCAGCCAAAAAATTAGCGGAGAATTCAAAAAGAAGACTAATAGGATTGACAATTGAAACTCGGCCTGACTATTGTACAGAGCCTTATGTAGACATGATGCTCAATTATGGAGCAACAAGAGTAGAAATTGGAATACAAACCGTGTTGGATGATGTGTACAAAAAAGTGAATAGAGGGCATACTACCCAAGACAGTATTGATGCTATAAGGATTGCAAAAGACGCTGGTTTAAAAATAAATGCTCATATGATGCCAAATCTACCCGGCTCTGACTACTCTAAGGATTTAGAAATGTTTGATGTTCTTTTTTCTTCTCCCGATTACCGCCCCGATATGTTGAAAATTTATCCTTGCGTGGTAATTAAAGGAACCGTATTATATGATTGGTGGAAAGAAGGCGAATTTACCCCATATTCATTAGATGAATTGATTGAATTAATATCAAATGTAAAACAAAAAATTCCCTCTTATGTGAGAATACAGAGAATTATGAGGGACATACCTGCGTTTTTAATTGAAGCAGGCTGTAAAAAGAGTAATTTAAGACAATTAATACACAAAAGATTAGAAGAACTTAATTCCAAATGTAATTGCATAAGATGTCGAGAATATGGAATTGCTAAAAAATCTAAAATTATTGATGAAATTATATTTGAAGATATTAAATTATATCGTCACGATTATGAAGCTTCTAATGGACAAGAAACATTTTTATCTTACGAAAATAAAAAGGAAGATTATCTCGTAGCATACTTGAGATTAAGAAAACCTTCAGAATACGCTCATAGACCCGAGCTAAATGATGGAAATACGATGATAGTAAGGGAAGTTAAAGTCGTAGGCGAATTAGTTCCTAAAGATCAAAAACCACATAGGATATCGCAACTTCAACATCGCGGATTTGGTAAACTATTAATGAAAAACGCTGAAAAAATTGCGTATGAAGATTTCGACTCTAAAAAATTAGCTGTAATAAGTGGTATAGGCGTAAAATCTTGGTTTTATGAGCTTGGTTATAATCCTGATGGAAGTTATGTCTCAAAAACCTTAAATGATTAATTTTTTCTATACTAAAAAATAAATGAAAAGCATTAAAAAGCATTTTATCAGCTACATAAGGACAATAAAAATAAGTTTGACTTCCTATTTAAATGAACTAAATTCTTAACTTTACATACAATATATTAAAATTATAAAATGAATTAAACAGTTCATAGTAGTAGTATATTATTCTCAAATGATTTATTATGAATAATTTCGATTATGACGAATTAGGATTGATGTGTGGCTTGGAAATCCATCAACAACTGAATACCGAGAAGAAACTATTCTGTAGATGCCCTAGTAAACTTCAAGGTAAAAAAAAACCTGATTTTATGATAAAACGATTAATGAGACCAGTGCTAGGTGAAATGGGAACATTTGATAAAGCAATGCTTACTGAATACGAGAAGAACATAAATATAGAATACGAGTGTTATAATGATGTGATTTGTACGTATGAATTAGACGAAACTCCTCCTTTTTCGTGTAATAATGAGGCGAGAAAAATCGCTTTAAAAATCGCTCTGCTCTTAAATTCCAATATTATTGAAGAGATGCATGTTTGTAGGAAAAATTATCTCGATGGAAGCGTCCCTTCTGGGTTTCAAAGGACTATGATACTTGGAACTGATGGTTATATTACATTGAAAACTGGAAAGAAAGTAGGAATAGATATATTAAGCTTAGAAGAAGATTCTGCCAGGAAAATAAAAACTATCGATAAAACTAATTATTTCCGCTTAGATAGGTTAGGAATTCCTTTAGTTGAAATCACTACTAAACCCGATATAAATAACCCTGAGGAATGCAGAGAGTGTGCTGAACGTTTAGGACTATTATTATGGTCTACTAATGTGAAGAAAGTTCTCGGCTCCATTCGGCAAGATATCAATGTTAGCATAAAGAACGGAACGAGAATTGAAATTAAAGGCGTTCAGAAATTAGATTGGATACCAATCCTTATTAATTACGAGATATCCCGCCAAATTGGACTTCTGGACATTAAAAAAGAATTAGGAAAAAGAAAATTAACTGAACGAGACATTGATAATAAGTATACAGATTTAACTAAAATGTTTTCTAATACGAGCTCTAAATTCGTGTCTAAAGGGATATCATCTGGTAAAAAACTTTATGGTATAAATATAAAAGGATTTAAAGGTGTTTTTGGAAAAATTTTAGTAAAAGATTATCGATTTGGAACAGAAGTAAGTAGTAAAGTCAAAACTCTTACTGGATTAAAAGGAATTATTCATTCTGATGAAGATCTTGCAAAATATAACTTTTCCGATAATGATATCAAAATAATAAAAAACCAATTGAATACAAAGGAAGAAGATTGTTTTATCTTAATTTTAGGAACAGAAGAAGTTGCTTCTAAAGCAATAACCCTTATAGTTGAACGAGTGAAGCAAGCATTCAAAGGAGTTCCTCCAGAAACTAGGAGAGCTTTAGAAAATGGCAATACTGAAT
>JAHLWV010000116.1 GCA_019057735.1 Promethearchaeota archaeon
ATAAAAATGGGAATTTACAGCAACGAGGAAGGATTTCAAATGGAATGTAATGCGTTCCATGAGCGGTTTTCCTCTGGAGAACCTAAAAAAAAGTTAGCAGAATTTTTAAAAAGATCAGAAACATAGATAGGAATAATATTTACTACAACTCTTAAACGGTAAGATTACATCTTTTAAGGTAATTTAAATTATAGTATGCATTTTAAATATAAAAGTAAAAAAACTTAGTTGATGAATTTATGGATTTTTCGTTAAGTGAAAAACAAAAAATGTTAAAAAATGTCACTCGGAAGTTTGCTGAGGAATTTATTGTACCTGTTGCTCGTGAAAGTGATGAAAAACAAGAGTTAGATGAAAATGTTTTTCAAAAAATGAAGGGAATGAATTTTTTTGGTAGTTGTATACCTGAAAAATACGGAGGAGCTGGACTCGAAAACGATTCAATCGGATTTTGTATTGTTATTGAGGAAATTTCTAGAGGAGACGCAGCATGGGGTATTACAACAGCAGTACACAATGGTGTCGCCGCTTATCCGATTTATAAGTTTGGAACTGAAGACCAAAAACAAAAATTTTTGATTGATCTCGCTAAGGGAAATAAGATTGGAGCATTCTGTTTAACCGAAGCAAATGCAGGTTCAGACGCAGGTGGCGTTCAATTAACGGCTGTTAAGGATGGAGACGATTATATTCTAAATGGCACTAAAATCTTTGCAACATCCGGGGGAATCGCTAAAACGCTTTTAGTTGTAGCTAAAACTGGAGAAAAAGATAGTAGGAAACAAATGACCGTCTTTATAGTAGATGCTAACACTCCAGGCTATTCTGTTGGCGTTAAAGAAGATAAAATGGGAGTTCGAGCTTCAAACACGTCTGAGCTTGTGTTTCAAGATGTTAGAGTACCCAAAGAGAACATTTTAGGTAATCTTGGTGAGGGCTTTAAAATGGCCATGAAAATTTTAGACTTTGGTAGAATAGGTATCGCTGCCCAATGTGTAGGATTAGGACAAGCAGCTTTAGAAGCGTCAATTAAATATGCAAACGAAAGAGTTCAATTCAACAAACCTATTGGAAAGTTTCAAGCCATCCAATGGAAAATCGCTGACATGTCTTGTGCTATTGAATCGGCTCGGTTATTTACGTATAAAGCTGCTTATCTGCATGATACTGGTGCGGATTTCGGTATGGCAAGTGCTATGGCGAAATTAGTTGCATCTGAAGCAGCTATGCTAGCAGCTCATGGTGCTGTTCAAATTCACGGTGGGTATGGGTTGATGAAAGCATACCCTGTAGAAAGGTATTTCAGAGATGCTAAAATGGGAGAAATTTATGAGGGAACTAGTGAAATACAAAGATTAGTAATTGCTGCTAATTTACTTAGAAAAGGAGCGTAAGTGGATTAAATGAAATTCATTATTATTAAATAACTAATTTTTCTTTCATATTTTTGGTTCAATATCGAAAAATTTAATTTTCTTAAATAAATTATTCGTTTTAACAAAAAATTGTATGCATTAAATTAAAATAGGTTTATAGAAGTTGTGATTTCGATTTGAAGATATTTGTTTGCGTAAAGCAAGTTCCGGGTGTATCAGAGGTTAAGATCGATCCTAAAACCAATACGCTCGTAAGGGAGGGAATTTTATCTATACTCAATCCCAACGATCGAAATGCAATTGAAATAGCTCTTATATTAAAAGAGAAATATACTGCGGAAATTATAGCTTTAACCATGGGACCTCCTCAAGCAGAAGAAATTTTACGAGAAACTTTAGCGATGGGTGCAGATAAAGCTTACTTATTAACGGACAGAGCCTTTGCTGGAGCAGATACACTAGCTACATCATATACACTAGCTTTAGCTATCAAAAAATTATTAAATGAATCAGATTCTGAAGAAAAATATCTTGTTATCTGCGGTGCTCAAGCTGTTGATGGAGACACCGGTCAAGTTCCTCCCGAATTAGCTGAAGAGTTAGAAATACCGCAAGTTGCATACGTCTTAAATGTGGAATTAAAGGAAAATAAATTAATTGCTGAAAGAAAATTTAGAGCTGTAGAAATTGTGGTGATTGAAACAAATTTACCTGCTTTAATCTCCGTTTTAAACGATATTAACGAACCGAGATACCCTAGTATGGCTGGAATTATGAAAGCGCATAATTTAGAAATTGTTCATTTAGATGCTGCTGCTTTAAACGCTGATCCGTCGAAAATTGGGTTAAATGGCTCAAGTACCGAAGTTTTTAAAATCTTCGTGCCAAAACGAAAGGGAGATCGAATAATTCTACGGGGAACTATCGAAGAAGTTGTCCAAAAATTATGTCAGAATTTAAAGGATGATAAAGTTTTATAAGAGGAATTATAGTTGAGCATTATTATTGACGAAGACCAATGCACCGGGTGCGGGAACTGCGTTGATAGTTGTCCGTATGGAGCAATTGAATTAGAAAACAATATGGCAATAGTGTTACCAAATTGTAATCTTTGTGGAATATGCGTAGAAAACTGCCCAGTGGAGGCAATAACTCTAGTGCGAGATAAAGAATCAAAAGAAAAAATTGATTTATCTCAATACAAAGGTGTTTGGGTTATAGCCGAACACTACAAAAAGATAGTTCACAAAGTAGCATTCCAATTGTTAGGAAAAGGACGAGAATTAGCAAATCTATTAGATTCAAAGTTAACATTCGTAATTTTGGGAAGCAATTTCGATGAACATATTGAAGATTTTAGCGAATATGGAATGGATGAGATAATTTACATCAAATCACCTCTTTTAAAAGATTATTATTCAGATTTATATGTAAAAGTAATTTCAGAGCTTGTCAAAGAACATAAACCGGAGATAATACTTATTGGAGCTACTCCAACGGGAAGAGATTTTGCACCTAGAGTAGCCAAAAGACTACACGCAGGGTTAACAGCAGATTGTACGGGTTTGGATATAAATCCCGACACTAAGAATCTTCTTCAAACTCGTCCAACATTCGGTGGAAATATCATGGCTACTATTAGGACCCCTTTTAGTAGACCTCAAATGGCTACAGTAAGGCCAGGAATTTTTAAAGCCCCCATAAAGATTAAAAAAGAGGTGCTCGTTAAGGTAATTGATTACAATTTTACAGAAGAAGATTCAGTTTCTAAAATAATAAAGGTCATAAATACTAGCAAAACTCCAGTAAATCTCGAAGATGCAAAAATCATAGTAGCAGGTGGACGAGGAGTAGGTTCAAAAGAAAACTTTAAACTTATCGAGGATTTAGCAAATGTATTGGGGGCAGAATTAGGTGGCTCAAGAATAACCGTTGAATTAAATTGGCTTGACCCAGATAGGCAAATTGGTCAAACAGGTGTAACTGTTTCTCCAAAATTATATATTGCTTGCGGCATTTCCGGAGCTATTCAACATATCGTTGGTATGGAAAATTCAGATATTATTGTAGCAATTAATAAAGATCCAGATGCACCTATCTTTAATTTTGCTCACTATGGGATTGTAGGTAATCTCCATGAAATTATTCCAATATTGATTAAAGAAATAAAGAGTATGAACTTAAACAAAGAATAAGAAAAATGAAAAATAAATTTTTATTAATTAAATTAACCTTTATCTAAACTTTATCTAAACGACCGCCGTTTATACCTATAATCTCTCCGTTCATAAACCAAGCTGCATCGCTGCATAAAAATAATATGACTTCAGATACATATTTAGATTCTCCGATTCCTAAGGGAATTCTTCCAGAATAATATTTTCGCCATTTACCCTCTTGTTTACTTAATAATTCTCCGAGGATTGGAGTTTCTATTAAGGTAGGCATGATTGCGTGCGTTCTAATATTATAACGAATTAATTCTAACCCTGCTGTCTTAACCATTCCTAACATTCCAGCTTTAGCAGCAGAATAGTTCAATTGTCCAATATTTCCTTCAGCTGCTTGACTACTAATTGTGACCACTCTTTTATCAGGATAATCTGCGATTTTCTCTTTGGGATTTTCCTTGCAAGAAGCGATCCATCGTTTAGCACAAGCTTGTAAGGACAAATAAAATCCTTTAAGGTGAGTATTAATTACATCATCCCAATATTCCTCCGATAATTTATGTATCATTCCATCTTTTAAAATACCAGCAGAGTAAATTAAAAAATCAACAGTTCCGTACTTTTCAAACGCTTGATTAACTCCAGCTTCGACAGAATCGGATTTTCTTACATCTCCCTCAAAATATAATACTACGCCACCAGCGTCTTTTATTTCTTTTTCAACACGTTCTCCGTTTTCTTTATCAATATCAAAAATTACAATTTTTGATCCTTCAGCAGCAAAATCTTTAGCAGCCTGTTCTGCAAGTCCAGATGCACCACCTGTTAGAAATGCTACTTTTCCATCAAATTTTCCCATTATATTCAACCTTGAGATTTATTTTTTTACATAAACTGATTGAAATTTAAATTTCAGTTCATTATGAATTTGAATAATAACAACGATTTAAAATTTTTATAATTAAATCTACACTTTTTAGACATAGTTAACATTTAAAACCTTAGAATTTCTCTTGCTGATATTAAATACCAGCTTCTAAGAATAGCACTAAAATATGGTAGACGGATAAAGATTCAAAAAATCCAACTTGAAATGGAATTTAAGGCAGATAAATATAAAAAAAAAGTAATGGAATGCAATTACTTTTAGCGGGAAAAACTCATTCGTGGAGGAATAAATTACGGGCTAAAATCGAAACATTCCACTACAGGATAGAAAATCGAAATTTTCTAACATAATAATGATCTTCACATATAAAAATTTTACGATTCATTCGTTAATTTTACAATCGTTCTATTTGAATATTCAATAAATTAAAATGATATTAGCACATTTGAAATATGTTCTCTATTACTTTATCTATTTAATGTTAGATTTAAATATAAATGTGAAGATAATTCATAGATTTAATTTAAAAAAAAAAAAATTCTCGAATTTCTTCAGACCTAAACCAGTTTATTCAACTAAAATTAACCAAATTTGTGTGTAAAATTTTTGATCGACAAGCTATTACAAATTCAAAATCAAAATTTATTAAGATCTTAATAGGCATAAATCCTTCATTTAAATAGCGACTAACAGCTCATCTTTAATTTAATTAATTATAATTTTAAATTTGATACTAAAGAACAAATCTGATTTGTGAAATCATTTAATAGATCATTATTTTTTGGCTTAACGACTACTTTTCATTTTTTTCAACTATATACACCTCGCATTGCCTAAAATTGCATAATTAAAATCTTATTTTGCTAAAATCAACCTTAGTTTCAGATTAAATTTTTCTTTTTTAATTCTCTGAATCCACATTTAAAAATGAATAGGTGATCCCCTTTATCTTCCCATTATCTTCCCATTATCTATTTTAAGGAATAATTTAATTAAATTTAAGAGATTAAGAAAAACTAAAGAGGATAGTAAAAAGCTTAATTTTTGATGATACTTAATCATGGAAGTCAAAAGTTATAATTTATTAAATGTAGGAGTGGGTGGCCAAGGAGTAATTCGGGCTGCACAAATTCTCTCATATGCTGCTTTATTAGATAATTATAAAATTAGAACAGCAGAAACTCATGGTATGGCCCAAAGAGGTGGTTCGGTTTCGTCTTATCTTCGTTTTGGAACTGAAGTAGAAGGTCCACTGATTCCAAGAGGAAAAACTGATACTATCTTAGCTTTTGAGGCGAGTGAGGCTGTTAGGATTTTTAATTATGCTGGACCAGAAACAGTTTTTTTGATTAATGAGAACATTATAATTCCTCCAATGATTCACCAGATGGGAATGGACTATCCAAACTTAACAGAAATTCGCGACTTTTTAAAGAATGTATCGTCACATATATTTTTTCTAGACGGCGTTAAAATTGCTACAGATTTGGGGAATCCAAGAACGATGAATGTTGTAATGTTAGGAGCTCTAATTGGTTTACAAGTATTACCACTTAAAAAAGAAACGCTCAAGAAAGCGATCTTAAGTTATCTACCTTCAAAGTTTCATAATATAAACAAGAAAGCATTTGAAATTGGAATTGAAAAAGGAATAGAATTAAGGGGGAATTCCAATGATTAGACCCGAATTTGCTGAGGAAAATCCAGGAAAAAAAATAATACTATTGGGAAACGAAGCAATTGCCAGAGGAATTCTAGAAGCAGGAGTTGTAATTGGGGCGGGTTACCCAGGCACACCTTCATCAGAAATATTACCAACTTTAGCGGAAATGCAAAAGTTTTATCCCCATCTCAAATTAGAATGGAGTGTAAATGAAAAAGTAGGCTTTGAGGTCGCGTATGGTGGTTCGATGTCGAACGTACGTTCAGTTGCAGTTATGAAACATGTTGGAGTCAATGTTGCATCAGATGCCTTCATGACAGCATGTTATGCAGGAGCGAGAGGTGGAATGGTATTGATCTCGGCAGATGATCCTAATTGTTACTCTTCTCAAAATGAACAAGATAACAGATATTTTGGGCTACACGCTCTTGTGCCTGTATTTGAACCTTCAACACCACAAGAAGCAAAAGACATGATAAAATATGCGTTTGATTTTTCAGAAGAATATCAATCCTTAGTATTATTTCGTACTACTACTAGATTGAACCACGGTAGAGGTGATGTGATTCTTGGAGAAGTGAACCTAATTGATCGCGATTATGGTTTTGATTGGGACCGCTCAAGATGGGTTTGTTTACCTTCCCACTCGCGAGTATTGCGTTTGAGGTTGTTAGAAAGGTTAGAAGAAATCTCCAAATTTGCTGATGCTTTTCCGTTTAATTCTCTACAATTATCGGGAGAAAAAATTAATGGTGTTAGATATGGGTTTGTTGCTGCAGGAGTACCATATTCTCAATTGTTAGATGCCCT
>JAHLWV010000117.1 GCA_019057735.1 Promethearchaeota archaeon
GACTCAACCTTTCAAATTCTAGACAATTTAGAAGTAGTCTATGAGAAAGTAGGGAAACACGGGGGGGCCACTTTAGAAAAAAAATTGAAGTCATATATCAACCGTTTATCGGAGCTCTACCCAAAAGTTGTAAATTTTAACCCAGATTATTTCATTACATTTTCATCTGTTGAAGGTACGAGAATCTCATATGGATTAAATATCCCTTCGATAGGTTATAATGACGAGCCTCGTAATGTTCCAGTATGTAAACTGATATTTCCCTATTTAGATAACATCATTACTCCAATTTGTGTTCCCGAACAGCTATATATAGACCTCCACGCAAAACCAAATAAATTAATAAGATATAATGGTATAGATGAGATAGCTTGGTTATCGGAGTATCAACCAAATCCGTCTATTCTTGATGAATATGGTTTAAAGAAAGGAGAATATGTATTAATGCGAAGTGAACCCTCTTTTGCAAGCTACTTTATTGGTGTTCTTAAGCCAGAAGAATCATTAATTAGCAAATTTTTTCCTCCTATATTTAGAGAATTTCCAAATCACAAATTTTTGATAATTGTAAGAACTAAAAAGCAAGAGTTATTTCTCAACGAGAAATTGAAGAATTACATCGGAAATTCTAACGTAAAAATAACAAGGTATATGCCGAATATCGTTGATCTGTGTTTTTACAGCAGTTTAGTGATCAGCGGTGGTGGAACAATAGTGCGTGAATCAAGCTTATTAAATGTACCAAGTATAGAATATTTTCCAGGAGAAACTGCACCCCAAGAGCTTTTTTTAATAAATAATGGCTTCCCGTTACAACATATCAAAGAGACTGATAAAATTATAAAAAAATCTTTGGAAATTCTCTCAACAAAACCGAAATCTGATAGGTTTAGCAATAGTTTTCGGGAAAAAATATTGAGTTTTGAGAATCCAAATGATTTCTGTTATAAAATCGTCAAGAATAACCTCTTAGAGCGTTCTTAGAGGTTCAAAAATTTTTCATATTCGTTTTCTAATCTTTTGCCTACAGCGTTCCAGCTGTACTTTTGGATATATTTTTGAGCATCATTAACTAATTGATTTCTTAGATCGTCATCACGCAGTAAGAGTTTTATTTTTTCTGCTAGTTTAATAGGATTTCTAGGCGGAACAAAAAGTGCGTGATCTTCTAAAATTTCTTTATATACTGAAATTGCTGAACAAATAACAGGAGTTCCACAAGAAATAGCTTCCAAAGAGGTTAATCCAAATCCTTCAGATGAAGATGAATAAGTGATAAAAATATCTCCCATAGAAAAATAGAATGGAATTTCAGTTTCGGGGATAAAACCTAAAAAACGAACATCTTCATAATCAGCAACCCAGTTATTGTATTCCTTTTCCATTAAAAAATCAGGTTTTCCACCAATAACTAGATTGAGATTAGGGTTTTCGCTTTTAACTAGCCTATAAGCTTCAATAATGCTTTTCACACCCTTATATTGTGTTATTCTTCCAACATACAATAAAACTGGTCCATGAATATTTAGTTTTTCCTTTAATTTTTGAGCTTCATTCGGATATGGTTTGTATTTTTCATCAATACCGTTGTAAATCGTTTGAATTTTATTCTTGTCAATATTGGGGATAAAATGCTGAAATTCCTGTTTAACAAAATTAGATACTGTTACTATTGATGATGCTCTTCTTGAAACAAATTTAATTAAGAGCTTTTCTACGGGAATTTTTGTGAGTTGTGTTTCAAAAGGAGTAAAGTCGTGAATTGTACATATGAACTTTTTCTGACGAGATAAAATCACTGGTAAGGCAGCCTTTGCGCTATTTGCATGCACAATATCGAATTTATTTCTTCTTAAGTATCTGATGACTTTAAAATAAAAATGAAGCACCCACAGAAACCTTTTTCTGATTAGATCAAATTGAATAATGTCTGGAGTGTCTAAGTCTTTATTCCATTTACCGGTGACTAATTTAACGCTATGTCCCTGTTTTTTTAGATATTCAAAAAGTGCTCTTATGACTTTTGCCTCACCATCCGCACTATCTGGAGAAACTGTTAAAGAAATAAGGCATATTTTTAGTTTTTTCATAAGCTCTCTAAGATTACGTGGGTTTATATCGCCAATTTCAAGTTAACTGTTTAAACCCGTCTTCAGTTATTAGTATCGTTTCTTCGCTCTGAGCTACAAACTCCCCCTTCTTTTCTGCTAGAACATAATGAACTTGAATTTTTCCTTGTTGAATTAATTCTTGGAGTCCAAAAACAACACCCATTCTAAAATCTTTAGCTAACCATCTTTCTGCAAATGGAAGCGTTTTGTAATTTTTATTGATATGTCCTAAAATTTGCTTAGATGTTTTTCTCCTCAGCGGAACTCTTCCTGCGTAAGGGTTTAATTCATAGATATAGGAAGCATTTGTATTGTGAACGCTTCCTTCTCCTGTTGAAGCAAAAATTTCTATGGCAAAAACTTCT
Organism: Promethearchaeota archaeon; assembly: GCA_019057735.1. The sequence continues at coordinate 2,477 of JAHLWV010000117.1, forward strand.
CCTTCTTCCATAACATCCCCACCTTGGTTACCCATTTCAGGCAATTGTTTTTTACCGTGCACAATCCATCTTTCAATTTGATGTCCGCCTAATTCTTTTATTGGGTTAAATTTAAATCCTTTAACAATGCCTTCAATTTTTTTTCCTAATTCCCTAGTATTGATTTTGGGTTTAGCTAACATTTTTGCTGCTTCAAGCGCTACTTCAGTTGCTTGAATTATATTTTCAAGGGATGCTTCATCATTGAAACTTACTGTAAAGGCAGTGTCAACAATGTAACCTTCGACATGAACTCCTAAATCAATTTTCACAATATCTCCTTCATTAATAGTAAGTTCATCGTCTTTAATTGGAGAAGTATAATGAGCTGCTATATTATTTATACTTACGTTGATAGGAAACGCCCATCCTCCACCTAACTCGATGATTTTTGCTTCAGCGCTATTAATAAGATTAAATACATTTGTTCCAACCTTAAGTTGTGGCCTAATGAATTTTTTTATTTCTTGAGCGATTTTACCAGCTTTATTAAGAGATTCTAACTTAATTTTTTTTTCTTTGGCTTCAGTTTCTGCGTCTTCCTTACTACTTCCTTGATCAGATTGATTTTTCATTTTGTTTATTTCATTCATTGATATATGTTAACGTTAAAATTGATAAAAATATTTTTTATTTTAGTACCACATGCATTATAAAATAGAAAAATAAGGTAAACATTAATAATTAAATAAAGTTAATTTTAATAGATCATCTAAGTAATTAATTAATCACTCATTACGATGATTTACATTTGAGTGAAAATTTTTGTAAGATACTAAAACTCTCGTTAAAAAGTTAGGAGGGATATATGGTTGTCTGAGAATATTAGCGAGCTCACGGATCTTCTAAGAAAATTATCCGCAGTAAATAGTGATATAGAGGGTTCCGCTATAGTAAGTGTTCAAGGACTTCCAATTTGTTCCGTTTTAAGTCGTAATGTGAACGATGGCATTGTTTCTGCGATGTCAGCAGCTATACAGAGCGTTTCAGAGCGAGCGGTTGAGGAACTTGATAGAGGTGAGTTAAAAAGAATCCTTATTGAAGGTCTAAATGGAATTATTGTTCTCTCTAAAGCTGGTGAAAACGCTATTTTATGCACGCTTTGTAGCGCTAATTCTAGTTTAGGTATGGTTTTTCTAAATATTCAAAGCGTTTCCAATAGGATTGCTTCACTTTTAGATTAGGAAACGCAGTTATTTTTATTTTCAGTGTTAGAAAATTAAAAATTTAAGAAAAAAAAGAAAATACATTAAGTATTATTTAAATTTAATCCTATTTAGTCTTTAAATCCCTTGAAGGATGTTTATCGAGATATATTTTTATTACAGCCATCAAACCGTTACCAATTCCTCCACCAATAGCCCCAAATATAGCTGCTAATAGTATAACGAGTATTAAAAATATCCATCCAGAATCTCCTCCAAAGATTAACTCTCCAAATTGATCAAGCAATAAATAGACATTTCGTGTAGCCAACCCAACTATAACATATATTCCCCATGAAAGAGAGACTCCACAAAAACCACTTAAGATCCCGCGTTTTAACGATTTGTTAAGCATTCCTGCAATAATCCCCGGTATTATCACTAACTGCCAAACTGGAATTAGAGTTAGCAACATTGTGAGGCATGAAACCGAAATTATACTTATGTAAAACGTTCTATTTTCAATTTCCATGCCATTACCCTCCAGTTGGAAAGAAAAATAATTTAGATTCAATTGAACTAGTAGGAAAGTTGTATAATGTGTTTGAGAAATATTGATAATGATATTTACCTTGTAAGAAAAGTTGTTCTAGTTGATCTGAATAGTGTTTTGAGTTTGAAAGTCCTCGTTGTCCTGATGGAATGACGCTTAAAGAATTATTTAAGTTGCTAAAATCTATAATTAATCGCTCAGACGCACCGCCTCTTGCGTATCCTACTCCATTTTTTATATTGACCCCAGAAGGATTGATCGTATACCCCTCTCCATCGGCTTCATAAGGACCTTTACTTAAGAAATCTAACTGGGTAAGAGAGGTGAAGTAAACTTGATGGAGATCTCCCCACCTCCAAGTAGTTGGATCATCTGAATTATAAAAAACTTCTAACCAATCTATAGTAGCATTTAATGCTTGCATCATTATATCATCTCTTGTTTCATTTTCAGGCGTGGAGATATCATTGAACCAATGGGATGATTCATTTTCTTTCATTAAATACTCTAATACAACAATTCTAGAAGGTATATTCACTCCATATAATGTGGATTCGTCGTCAAACGTAAAATCTTTAAAGAAATCTCTCCATTTACGATAAATTGTTGGTGCGCTTTCTTCTTTGTCCATTATAAAACCCCAACTTTCTAATTCAGTGAGAACATTATTGATTTTAGTGGGAATTGTAGGACCGTAATAATCGCGTATAACTTCAATTAATTCGGGGATGAACGCCCTCGCTGCAGTTGAGTTCACATCGTTTTGGATATTTTTCATAGTCTCTACACTTACAGATCCATCAACAGCATTCATAAGGAGTTCATTTATTCTTCTTGCTCTATACCCATCTGCATATTCGTTTTGTAAGAAATATTTTTTGTATTCAGGTCCTGCGATAATTTGATTTGCGGAAGCTAGATATTTTTGCGAAGGATTAAGAGAATTAGGTAATTCATCAAAGGGGATATATCCAATCCATTCTCCTTCACCGTTTGAACCGTTATAGGGGAGTGATCCGTTCCCTAAATGTCCTGGAGGTATTTTAGAATCGTCTCTAATCGGCACTTTTCCTGTTGGTCTAATAGCAATATTACCATCTACATCTGCGTATACAATATTTTGAGCAAGAAGAGTCCAGTATTTTGACCCTTCGTCAAATTCTGCTCTATTATTAGCTCGATCAAATCCATTTCCAGCAAGGATATTAAAAAAATAACCATTAGCAGTCCATTTTGGCGCCAAAACAATGTCTCCTAGAGATGAAGTAAGACCGTAATTAATAAAATCATTGAATACAGGCCCATGAACAGTATAATTAACTACGAACTGTATTGTCTCTTGCTCTTTAACTTTTATGTTATAAGTTTTTTGTGTATAAGCTGTTGACACTCCGTCGTAAATGTAATTATTTGGTCCATCCTTATTATAATAATACCAATCTATAACATCATATCCCGTATTTGTGAACCCCCAACCTACCCTTTCATTATGCCCTACGGCAACACCGGGCATCCCAGGTATTATAAAACCATAAACATGAAATCCAGTATCTTCAGCTTTTAAATGTTGTTCATACCATACACCTGGCATCAACCAAGCAAGGTGCATATCGTTACAGAGGATTGGGGCCCCAGTATTGCTCAAAGTGCCGTTAACAACCCAATTATTTGACCCAATTATTTGCTCTTTTTGGTTCTCCATTAAGGTTTTCTCTGAATCAATTTCTTGAATATTTTTTAGAAAGGTTATTATTTCTGATTTTAAAGCAGTATTAGTTTTCAAATCAATTCCCGCTATCATAGGACTTTCCGGGAAATCCCCGTAATCTGGGACGATAGGAATTTGAAAAGGTAAAGGTTCTCCAAAAAGCTCGTTATAATATGTGTGATTCAAGGATTGTAAAATAACATACCTTTCTAAATCATGATTATTCCAAGACATTTGTCTTGCCATTTCTTGTACTAAACATAACGTATCAACAGTCGTCCATTTAGTAGGTTTGAAATCCATTAAATGGTATTCTAAGGGTATAAAATCGTTATGGGATTCAATGTAGAAATTTATTCCATCAACGTACCTTTCAAATGAACTAAAAAACTCAAGTGTTCCATTATCGTGCATTTTCCTTAATAATTCGTCAGTCTTAATAGCGGAATCCAGCATACCCCTCGCAAGCATGATTTTATCACTGGATAACATATCCTCTCCTACAATCTCTGACATTCTTCCTTGCACTTGACGACGCCACATATCCATTTGAAACAACCTATCTTGAGCGTGACAAAAACCTTGAGCAAAAAAGAGGTCTTCTTCGTATTCGGCAAAAATATGAGGTATACCCCAATCATCACGAATAACAGTAACCTCCCCTCTTAACCCTGCTACATTTAACCTTTCTGCTGTTGGAAGCTCTCCCGGAACTTTCCATACGCCGTTTCCAGGAAATAAAAGGTTACCTAACGGGGGTATGCCCATTAAGGGAAGTGAAAAGATAGTCATAACGATAATTGCGAGCGGTACAAAAATAGATAATTTTATTACAGCTTTCTTTACAAGATTTCTCATTATAAAACCTTTAAAATTATAATAATATTAATCGAATTTTTTATAATAAATTCTAATATAATTCTATGTCAATTTGCTTTATAAAATATCTTTTTTTTGAA
>JAHLWV010000118.1 GCA_019057735.1 Promethearchaeota archaeon
TTAATGCTTGTATTACTCTTTTTCGAGCACTCATAATTTCTAACTCTTAAAAATTTAATTATGGTATAAATGGGAAAAGAACAAAATTTTATCCTAAAATTAAATTTATCAATCTTCTAATTCTAATAAATTACATGGTAGTATTAATTGAGAAGAATTATCATGTTTTTACTATTATCATAAACAATCCCGACGTTAAAAACGCTGTTGATGGTCCTACGGCTCGAGAACTAAGTTCTGCTTTTAAAACATTCGAAAGTGACGAAAAAGCTTTAGTTGCCGTATTATGGGGTGCTAATGGGACTTTCTGTTCGGGTGCAAATTTAAAGGCGATTACTGAAGGACGAGGAAACAAAGTAGAAAAGGAAGGAGATGGACCTATGGGTCCGACTCGAATGGAGTTAAAAAAACCTGTTATTGCGGCAATAGCAGGTTATGCCGTTGCAGGCGGCTTAGAACTTGCCTTGTGGTGCGATATGCGAGTAGTTGAAAAGAACGCGATATTTGGTGTGTTTTGTCGCCGATTTGGAGTGCCTCTTGTGGATGGAGGTACGGTAAGGTTACCAAGACTTATTGGTTTAAGTCGGGCAATGGATATGATTCTTACTGGGCGTTCTGTAGTCGCTGAAGAAGCATTATCTTGGGGATTAGCTAATCGAGTAGTAGAAATTGGTCAAGCAAGAATTGAAGCAGAAGATTTAGCACGGGAAATTGCGGCCTTTCCTCAGAATTGTATGAGAAATGATCGTCTTTCAGTTTATCGTCAAATGGGATTAAGTGTTGACGACGCAATGATAAAAGAATTTGAACTCGGTTTAAAAACGCTTGAAAGTGGAGAATACTTGCTAGGAAGCAAAACTTTTATGAAAGGAAATGGAAAGCACGGTAATTTTAACAATATTTGAAAATAACTTTGTACTTAAAATGGTGAAATAATGATTGTATTTGAAGAATTTAGAGTAAAAACACCTGAAAGAGAAGTATTGCTTGAAATAACAAATGAAATTAAACAAATTGTAAAAAATTCTAATATAAATGAAGGCACCTGTAGCGTATTCGTACCTCACACAACTGCGGGAATAACTATAAACGAAAACGCAGATCGATCCGTAATGAAAGATGTTGCGAATTATCTAAATAAGTTAATTCCTAAAGATGGAGGGCTAGGATACTCCTTCAAGCATGGTGAAGGGAATTCTGACGCCCATATTAAATGTTTGTTAACGGGAAATTCAATAAATATATTAATTCACAAGGGAAAATTAATGTTAGGAACTTGGCAGGGGATTATATTTGCTGAGTATGACGGTCCAAGAAATAGAAAAGTGTTTGTTCAAATTACGGGAGAACTATGAAGTATTAATATTTCTTATCGACTAAAAATCTAGTTATAATAAGAGATATAATCATTAAACCAAAAACGACATAAAATGGAAACAAGATTTCTATTTCACCTAAAGGGCTCATGATCATTGGAGCAATTGCCCCACAGAAAAGCCCGATCGCATTATTGAATCCGATCCCCGAACCCTTTAACTTAGGTTGAATATCTTCAATTACTTCTAATAAAAGAGTAATGCCAGCGGGATCAAACAATGCTATACCTATTGCCAAAAAAGACACTACAATAAAAAATACAGGTAGGTTCAAAACAAAATCTGCAAAAAAGAATGAAATTCCGAAAAGCATAACTGTTAATTGTCCCACCATCATCAATTTTCGAGGACCATATCGATTTAATAACTTACTGGAAATAAAAATAAAAACAACATAAATAGCCATAATAGCCAGCATTAAATAACTTGAAGTGACTTCATCTAATCCAAAACCATTTACATTGTCTTGTAAAACCCATATCAAATAAGCAGTAATAAATCCAAATAAAAACCATCTCATACTATTTAATATTAGCGTAATGATATATTGACGCTCTTTAAGAAGAATTTTTATGTTTGTTATGTTGAAATCCATAGTATTATCTTGATTCTCACTCTTCTCAGGTTTGTTATCATCTTTCAGCACGAAAAAAATAAACACTATACTAAAACAAATCAGGAATCCCGATATCAAGAAAATACTCCTAAACCCAAAGAAACTCGCAAAAAACCCCCCTATTATGAATCCAAGGAAGAATCCCACGTTCATGTATAACGAATAATAGCCCATTCCCTTACTATGTTGATCCTTTTTGTAGATATCGCCGATTATTGCTTGTAAAATTGAAGTATAAGCCCCTGCTCCTTGGATTGCTCTGTAGATGACCAATTGGATTACATCCTGAGCTGTAAAACATAAAAATGTTCCTATTAGATATATAAACATTCCGAATAGGACTACATTTCGCCGTCCTAATTTATCTGAGATTGCTGCATAAGGATATTGTAAAATACTTTGAGTCACAGAAAAAATACCAATTATTATTCCATAGGAAGTTAGAGAACCAGCAAGACTTTCAACAAATGAAGGCAAGCCGATTTGGATAATGCTCAACCCCATACTTCTAAACGCTGTTGACATTAGAACTACGATTAATAAAATTTTTGTATGTTTGCCTAATTCTCCGCCTGATGAAATATTAGTCTCCTCTCGTATTTTCTAAATTTAATAAGGAAATTCTGTAACCAATATAAATTTATTTCTCCTAACGTTTTGGACTATGAACCTCACGTTCAATTAATAAATTAAAATAAGTAAGGGATATTTTCATGAAAATTGGAATGAATTCTTTAGCAAATTTGGCTCAAATAAGAAAGGATGTAAAAAGAAAACGGGTTTCTAGTTACGATAAGACTGGTTCTAATATGGATAATGTTCTATTAGAACCTAGTGAAAGCTATCAAATCTGCGATATAAAAGGGGCTGGTATTATTAAGCATATTTGGATGACAATTGCTTCTGCTGACCCTAACTATCTACGCAAGTTGGTCCTGAGGATGTGGTGGGATAACGAGAGCGAACCTTCTGTTGAGGTCCCGATAGGAGACTTTTTTGGAGTTGGTCATGGCAAGACGGTAAATTTTTGGAGTCTTCCTTTCTCTAACGGTCCAGAGGATGGTAAAGGTTTTAATTGTTTTTTTCCAATGCCCTTTGCTTCTCGAGCTAAGATCGAAGTAGAAAGCCAATCAGATACTACTACCGTTTTATACTTTTATATAGATTACGAAGAATATAGCAATATCTCAAGCGATCTTGGGAGATTTCATGCTTTCTGGAATCGGCAAAACCCGTGTGATGGAAAACCCTACGGTACGGGAAAAAAAGTAGAGCGTTTTATTAAAAAAAATACTACTCACGAGGGCGACTATTTAATTCTTGACGCAGAAGGAGAAGGACATTTTGTAGGGTGCCACTTAAATATTCATAATCTAATGACTCCCGAAAATACGGCAAAGAACGATCGTTGGTGGCCTGGAGAAGGTGACGATTACATTTCTATTGATGACGAAGAAACAATTTTATATGGAACCGGTACAGAAGATTATTTCTGCGGTGCTTGGTGCCCCTCTCAATTCTATTGTTCCCCATATTTTGGCGTAACTATGCCTGGTGGAAGTAAGTGGAGCGGTAAAATATCATATTATAGGTATCACATTGAGGATCCGATATATTTCCATAAAAACATATCGATAAAAATAGAACATGGTCATGCAAATCAAAGGTCTGACGATTTTTCCTCAACAGCATATTGGTATCAAGCAGAACCACATAAAAAGCAAAGTTTTTTCCCAATGGAAGAACGATTACCTCTGGATGAGCCTAAGGAAATCGAACCTTAAATAAATTGGGGCTCTTTTTTTTATTAGAAATAATTCTTTGTAAGTATAAATTTATACATTTCTCTCTCGTTTCCAATCAGCGTTATCGCTCGTTCTTAAGTACCAACGAAGCAATTGCTCTCTGAGATCTGATTTTACCTTATCATAAGCATAAATATCGATAAGATTGTTCGCTTCGTTAGGATCGTACATAAGATCATACAACTCTTCTTTACCCTTATCACGAATAATGAGCTTCCATAATTTAGTTCTTATCATAGCAGAACGTGCGACCGTAGAGCTATCTTCTTTAGGTATATTCGTTTTATCGTAGTAAATTCCGATTCCTGGTAGTTCTGGACTCGAGATAACAGGTTCAAAACATTGCGGTTCGCGAGGATTATAACCGCCTTCTGCAAAGACAGCATTCCTCACTTTTGTTAAGTGGCCTTGGAGAAAAGGAATTAAATTTTTACCAAAATGAGTGTATTGAGTGTCAATTTGAGCGATATATAATATTGTTGGAAAAATATCAATGGACTGAACAAGTTGGTCGTAAACAACATTTTTTCGTTCAATGCCGGGAATTTTTAGTATTAAGGGTATGTTAATCAAACAATCTTGAAATGCTGTTGGCCATTTCTCTGTTAAACCATAATCGCCAAGAAAATCACCATGATCTGCAAAAAAGGCTATTGCACTATTATCATAAGCACCTATTTCTTTTAATTGGTTTATTATCAAACCAAACTGATGATCTACACGAGAAACCATTCCGTAATATGTTGCGATAATTTCTTTAAAATCATTTTTATCTAAATTGTTCAAACCGTACCTTTCATGGAATAAGCGCATAAAATCTGGCTTGTCATCCAATTTAGGCGGTATTGGTGCTGGTACTAATTTTCGATCGTACATAGAAAAGTAAGGCTCTTCAACCGTGTAAGGCGGATGAGGAAAGCTCAAGGCTATGTACAGGCAAAAGGGGTTCTTATGATCAGAATTTAAATAGTCAATTGCCTTTTGAATAACGTGATAATCACTATCTTTTGATTCCTCTAATGTTCTCTTACCATAATAAAAAGATTTTCTCATAGGATGCTCTAAGGGATAGGGATTAGTTTTCCAAGAACCAGTTTTCGCTCTTAACCTTTTCGTTACGCTCTGTTTAATAGCTTCTTTTCCAAAAAGATCGTTTCTTCCTATCCAAACTACCTCATACCCTTTGTCTTTTAAGAGTTTAAACAAATTATCTTCATGGGGTTGTAGCAGTTGATAAAGACTTCTATGATTGTTGGAATGAACATATTGTCCCGTAAACGTACAACATCTCGAAGGCCCACAGACAGGGTTAACAGTGAAACAATTCCTAAAAGCAACGCCGTCTTTTGCAAGTTGGTCAATATTTGGGGTTTTTATAATAGGATTTCTCCTACCATCAAGAGAAACGCAGTCTCCTCTAAATTCGTCAGCCACAAAAAATATAATGTTAGGAAGAGTTTTCTCGTGTTCCATAATTAACTCAATATCATTAAGAGTTTAAAAATTTAATAACTAAGAAATGAATAACATTAGTAGAAGCATTAAATTTACAAACCATCGTAATTACAAATCAAATAGGATAACTATTAATGGTGTTAAAATCATGAATTCGAGAGAGAGGGTAAATGTAACACTGGACCATAAAGAACCTGATAAAGTGCCCTTAGACCTTGGGGGAAACCAATCAAGTATTCATATCATAGCTTACAAAAAATTGCTTGAATACCTCGAAATTGAAGACGATAACATACAATACGCAGATTTCGTACAACAAATTGCGCGACCTTGCGAAAAAATTTTGGAAAGATTCCAAATTGATGTTAGGTACATCCAACCTTTAGGTGGAATGGTTAGGGTTCAAGACATGGAACCACAAGTCGAACAAAAATATATAGGTATTTACGACCAGTTTGGTGTGTTTTGGGGAAATGATGCTAAAAAAGAATTGGCCGATATTTTATACTACGATCCTGTTGTTAATCCCTTTGCCGATTTTAAATCGGTAAGTGACGTAAAGAATTATGATTGGCCAGATGGGTTAGACAAAACTCCTTTTATTGGTTTGAAACATTACGCAAAAAATATGCATAATACAACTAATTTTGCTTTATCAACACCTCCAGTTGGTTGTATCTACGAATACTGTACGTTTCTATTCGGTTTTACTAAGACCTTAAGGTTTTTAAAGACTAGACCAGAGATCATAATTGTAGCTATGGAAGAACTTCTTAAGTATTGGACCGATTATGCGACTACTTTCCTTACTGAAGTTGGCGAGTATCTGGATATTGTGTGCATTAATGGAGATGTAGCGGAACAAGCTGGACCTATAATGAGTTTAAACCTCTACGAGGACATGATAAAACCTATTGAAAGGAAGTTATCACAAAAAATTGCCGATATTGTAGATGCTAAAATAAACTACCATTCGTGTGGCGCAATTTCCCAATTTATCCCTCACTTTGCCGAAATAGGATATGATATCGTTAATCCAGTTCAAATCAGTGCATACGATATGGAACCTTGTTCTTTGAAAAAAAGATTTGGGAGTATCATGTCGTTCTGGGGAGGCTTATGCAACTCACAAAAAACTTTACCCTTTGGAACTCCTGAACAGATTAGAGAAGAAGTTAGAAGAAATTTCGAATGCTTGAAGCCAGGAGGCGGTTTTATAGCGTCAAACATTCACAATATCACAGCAGAGGTTCCACCTCAAAATATTGTAGCTATGTTTGATGCAGCTAATGAGTTCGGAAATTATTAATAGAAGATTATTAAGCAAATAATTAATTTCACTGTAATAGAGTAATGCAGTATAAAATTTTTGATGCACACCTTCATACATATGGCACTTTTCTCTCAAAAGACGACGATCTCCTCTCATATTTGGATAGACATAATGTCGAAAAGGCAATCATAACTACGGTCAATAGAGCAGCGAGTTCTAAAATTTACGCTAATTACCAAAATGGAACTGGAGAAGAGGTGTCTAACGAAAATCGAGTTAAAAAAGCTTTTGAAA
>JAHLWV010000011.1 GCA_019057735.1 Promethearchaeota archaeon
GGAAGATAATTAAAGCCGCTCAAGACATTGAAAAAATGGGATTTAAAAGCGCTGACATAATCTGGGAAAAAAGAAAACATTTGAACCGCTTGACAACGAATAGTTCTACATTAGACGAAATATTAGCTGGAGGTATTGAACCAGGTTCTGTTACTGAGTTTTATGGAGAATATAGAACGGGTAAGACTCAAATTGCCCATCAACTCTGCGTTAATGTTCAATTACCTTATGAGGAAGGAGGTTTAGAAGGTAATGCTCTTTATGTCGACACAGAATCGACTTTTAGACCTGAGAGAATAATTCAAATGGCAGATGCGAAAAATTTAGATTATAACAAAACTTTGAAAAATATTATTGTGGGTAGGGCTTATAATAGCGACCATCAAGTGCTATTAATAAAAGAAGCAACAAAAATAATTAAAGAAAAAAATATTAAACTTGTAGTCGTGGATTCAATAATAGGCCATTTTCGAAGCGAATACATAGGAAGGGGCACTTTAGCAAATAGACAACAAACTCTGAACGTTCATATTCACGATTTATTACGACTAACAGAAGTGTTTGAAGAGCTCGCTGTAATGTTTACTAACCAAGTTTCATCGAAACCTGATGTATTCTATGGCAATCCAACAGTGGCTACGGGTGGTCATATTATCGCTCATGGTGCTACTGTAAGAATATATCTAAGAAAAGGAAAGGGCGAACAGAGGGTAGCGAAAATGATCGACGCCCCACATTTACCAGAAGCGGAAGCTGTGTTTTCAATAACAGAAGAAGGTATAAAAGATTAAACTAGTTAGTATAAATATATAAAGAGAATTATAAAAAAACTAATAATTAAGGTTTACTTCAACATCAATTCCTTCTCTAACGGCTTGAGTGACTATACAGTATTGCTCGAACATCTTTTTACATTGATCTGCTCTCTTACGCGTGGCTGGATCGCTAATTTTAATATTAAGGTCAACATCTATTTTCATTACTCTCCAAAATCCCTTTTTATTACGAGCAATCGTTAGTTCTGCCTCTGCTTTTAAATCATCTAGAGTAAGATTTTTTTTCTTCAAACAAAAGATGAAACTTGCACTCAAACAACCTAACAACGCTAATCCTAGCATCCTAGTAGGATTAGGCCCGAGCATATCGACTTCTTCAGTATGACTATCGTCAATGTAGCAATCTTTTACTTTCATGTCCCCAAGTTCGCACGAAAATATCATTTCTTCTTTTAACGATAATCCTACTTTGGTTTTCATTCCATCAGACATCTATTACACATCTACAATGATTTTTTTGCATTAAAATTTTATTTTCAATCCACTTGAGTGGTTATAATTTGAAACTATCATTTTACTCTTAAATCTTTTTTATTTAATTTATAAGATAAAAGATTCGACTACAAGTAAAATCAAATCAATTTGATGAATCACCATCACCATCAAAAAAAAATATATAATTATATTATTTATTCAACGAGAATATTATATGTATTTTCTATCTTTGTTTTCACGGAATTAGCGAGAGGACACGCTTTTTCAGTTAACTCTAATATTTTTAAGGCCTTCTTTTTCGTCTCGGTTGATGAGATTGTCAATGTTATGTTATTTTCTATTTTTTCCATTATTTTAATACCTGTTGAGGTATCAATGTAACCTTCTGCGCTAATCTTAAGCGTTTTGTATTTTAAATTTGAATTACTTGAGACTACAGAAAAAGTCGTAAAAAAACACCCAGATACAGCGGCGATAAAAAAATGTTCGGGAGTATAATACTTCCGTAACCCGTCTTCTCCTTTAGGCCCATCATAAGCAAGGGGTAGTTGAAAATCGATTTCTGATAGGTGATTACTATCAGGTATTTGAATAGTTTGAACTCTCTTCCGATTATTTTCTTTTAATGTTTCGCTTTCTCGTTGAAAAATTGTTAATTTAAATTTATCCACTCTTTTTCACCATTATTTTATTAATTGTTTATTTGTTATAATAATAATAATAATAATAATCTTTAACGGCATTTCTTTCGTGCCACATTCGCAGCTATAAGAATAGAATCCCAAACTGGAGCAAATGGAGGTGCGTAAGAAAGATCGAGCTTTTGAATGTCATCTATTTTCATTTTCGCTGATAGTGCTGTTGCTAAAACATCAATTTTCTTTCCACCTAACGGAGAGGGGGCAGTAATCTCTGCTCCTAACAGCTGATGAGTTTTCACGTCAAATAATAAATATGTTGTCATTTTGAGTTTGAATTGATTTCCTCTATTTGGATAATAATGAGCAATTTCATTGCTTTCAATCAAAACTGAACCCGGATCATATCCCAATTCTTTTGCTTCTGTTTCTGTTATCCCCGTTTTTCCACAATATAAATCAAATACTTTCCAAACAGATGTTCCAACTACACCAGGAAATGGATCAACTATATTACCTGCAATTACATTTCCAGCGATTCTTCCTTGTTTATTTGCTGCAGGGGCAAGAGGGATATATACGTTTCTTTTTAAAATTTGATGGTAAACTGTTGTGCAATCACCAGCTGCAAATACATTTTCAATATTAGTTTTCATGTACTCATCTACAATTATTGCCCCGTTCATCATTTTCAGTTTTGTACTTTTAAATATATCCGTATTCGGAACGACTCCTATAGAAATCTGTATAAAATCTGCTTCTAAAGAATCCCCATCCTCAAAATTAATCCTTAATCGTTTGTCTGAAATAGCCTCTAGGTTTTTAGCGTATTTTTCGAGAATTACTGTGATTCCATTTTTTTCAAGCTCTTTTTTAATATAGTCTTGGCTTTTTGTCCGAAAAATCAGTCTGGGTCCAACGATAGTTAAATCATCAATACCTTGTGATTTATAGGCTTCGAGCATTTCTAAATTTAAATAACCAGCTCCAAGAAGAATTCCAGATTTGGCTCCACTTTCACTTAAGAATATTTTTACTTTATCGGCATCCTCGATATTATGTATGTGAAAGATACGATTATGTTCAAGAGTTATTTCCGGACGCTTTTTGGGTTTACCACCAGTCGCAATTACCAATTGATCATAGTCTTTCTCGAAGATTTCATTAGTTTTAATATCTTTAACTTTAACTATTTTTGCTTCAAAATTTACAGATAATACCTCGTGATAAATGTGAACTGGAATATTTCTTTTTTCTAGAAATGCTTCCTTGGTAATAGTAATTAACTTGTCTCGATCTTCAACGATTCCGCTTACATAATAAGGAAGACCACATGAACCATATGAAATGTAAGGTCCTTTTTCGTAAACATCAATTGTCCAATCGGGATGTGCTCTTCTTACCGCACTCGCAGCACTCAAACCAGCGGGATTTCCACCTATTACAACTAAATTCATCTTTTCTTACGCACTCAAAGTATTAAAATTATAAAAAAACAAACGTTTGATTTTATTAAAACCTAAACAGTTATCTTTAAAATCGCACTTAATTACTTTCAAATCGCTTTATTTTATAATGCCGTGTTAAATGGAAAAATAGTCCTACAAAATAAAGTGATATAATAAAAATAAATTGAAAGGCAAACAAGATAGTAAATACTACCATAAGTATGAATAAAATTGCTTCGATTCCCAAACTCACCTTACTACTATAATATTTTGAGTCGAAATAAGATTCTGGATTTTTGAATTTTGACAAGTATTTAGGTAGGTTTTCAAATTCCTCCTTAGATATTAGTAATTTTAAACCAATTTGTTTTTTTTGAAAATAGAAAAAATTCGTACCCCAATCAAAAGTATCTATAATAACATGGATTGAATATATTGCACCACTAAAGGCTAAGACTGGCCAATTAAAAATTATTCCAATCAATAGCATAAGAAATCCAGGAATAATTGAATGAGAAATAAGCATCCTGTGATTGTGATTTATTGCATATTTAGCAAACAATACATCAAGATCGCAAATAAAGGAAAATAAAACGATAAAAGCGAATTCAAATAAGGAAAAGCTGTAGAAATAGTTTAAAATTGAAGTAAGTATTACTCCAGCTGCGAAATGACTATTTATGTGCATTATATTTACCTAAAAAAGATTTATTTAATGTAATTTTTGCTTGCTACTCTTTTAAAGATTCTTTTTCTTGTTTCAAACCCCTTTGGACCCTTCTTTTCCACCAAAAAAGAAGCTGCTGCTGAAGCTAAGAGAGCGTTTTTTTCAATCTTTTCCCAAGTCATATCAGAATTCAGCAATTCATATAAAAATATTGTTAAATATACATCTCCTGCCCCTGTTTCATCTAAAACTCTCTTTGGTTTATAAGCGGGTATTCTTAAAAGTTTTTCACCATTTTTTAATATCAGCGATCCTGCTTCCCCCATTGTCATAATGTATATTGCTTTATTCCCAAATCTCTTGAAATAATACATGATTTTTTCAGGTTCTGTATGATTTGATAATAATTTCATCTCAACTTCAGATCCTTTAAGAATTAATTTATCTCCAATCAAGTTGATTATTTCTATCATATTTGAGATAATAGCCTCATCTCTAACATACGATACTTCTCCGTCGTCATCAATATTTCTTATAAATCCTTGCAAATCAATTCCAATATATGTATTTGGGAACTTTTTTACTATTTTTGATACATATTCAAAAGAAATTTCGTTACACAGAGGTGCTAATACCAGAATACTAGGGGGTGTTGATAATATTTTTTCTGGGATATCTTCAAATTTTAGTTTAGGACTGCAGGATTTAAGAGTTAAACGCCTCGAATGATCTGAATAGTTTAATTCAAAATTAGTGTTCTCAGTTTCGAAAGTTTTTACACCACTGAAATCAATATTCTTATCGTCAAAATGTTTTAGTAAAGATTTATTAAAATTTTGAAGTCCTAAATTAGAGATTACGCTAATTTTTATTGATTTTGTATAAGTTTTAAGAGCAAGGGAGCCAAAAGTTACAGTCCCACCCAAGGATGGTTTTCTTTTTTGTTTAAAACGAATTATCGTATCAATTGCATGATGTCCAATGAATAAAAATGATACGTATTCTTTTTTACGAATAGCCATCTATTCTTCATGTAATATCTTATTATTCATAAAACTTACTTAATAAAAAGGGTTCAGAGAACTGAATTTTTCTACGGGAAAAAACTTTTCAATTTTTTTAAAGGAGGTTAACTTTCAAATCAGTAATTTCTTTTTCCTTTTCAGAAAGCGTGATTTTTAACTTATTTATGTTCTTCTGTAAACTTTCAACTAATTCCGCCATTGAATTGCTCGGATCTGAAGTAGGAGAAATTGCCGATAATTTTAAATCTGCTATTATGTTTTCCTTCTCTCTAACTTTATTTTCAAGATTTTTGATTTTCTGTCCGTATTCCTCAGAATTTATTAGGGGTGTTTCTTTATTACTGCTTTTGAGAGAGTTTTGTAATTCTGCTAATTGTTTCTTAAGTAATTCGTTTTCTTTTTCTAAGGATTCGAATTCATTATCAGTAAGATTAACATCCTTTCCTTCTAACGCGCTTTTTAATTCGTTCTTTTCTTTCTTTAAATTTTCGACAATACGTTTGTATTTAGTCAAATCTGATTGAAGATCTTGGCACAAAGTTTCAAGAGGTTGAGTAGAAGACTCCGGAGGCATAGGCTTAATTACTTTTTGTTCAGAAGCACTCGCTTGAACTACGAAGTCGATGGGTTTGCTTTTTAATTCTTCTTCGTAGTTTTGGGTTAGTTGTTCTATTTCATTTGATAATTCTGTGGTCTTACGCTCTAAATTTTGTACTGATATATCCCTTTTTGATATCTCCGATTTCAATTCCTCAATGATTCCATTTTCTGTCATAGAACCCTGCCCAATCTGTGTAGTAGCTTGAGATTGGAAATTTAAGATTAAATTATCTTTTGATTTTATTTCCTCATCCTTCTCTAATAATAACTTTATCATGCTTTTAATTTTGTTTCCCAGTTCTGAATTTTCTTGCTTTAGATTATTTAATTGCATAGCAATTTCTGCTACAGCTTCGTCTTTTTCAATTTTTAGCTTTTCTTTTTCTCCAACTGCTTTTTTAAGAATTTCCTCAGATTTAGTAATTAAATCTATGTTCGCAACAATTTTACTTCGCAATTGTTCGTTCTCTTTTTGAATCTCTCCAATTACGGAGGGTGTGTTCTCTGTCGCTAATTTTTTTTTCCATAAAGAGATAAAATCTTCAGCTGCTTTCTCTTCGTTTTCCGGCATAGTTCTCTAAATTTTTTCTTTAATTTTAGGTTTTTTATTTTATTTCATTTTATAAATTATTCCTGAGAGGTACCCAACGCAATATCCATACTCACCCCGAATATCACTACTAGTGTAATACTTTAACAGTTCACCCTTCGTGGCATTTAATTTCATGCAAGTTAACATCATAGTTGTAATTGTTTGTGCTCCACATACAGTTGTTTTCAGGGCATTTGTAAGCGCAATTTTAGGACGTAGTGCTACAAACGCATCAATAACATCTTGATCCACTTTTTTAAAATCTGCTAATTGTTTTTTATTTGTGATATTTTTGTGCGACATATCAGATGAAGCTACAATTACTATGTCTTTATTCGACGATTTTATCGCTAAAGAAATATCTGCAGATATTTGTTCATATACTTCATACCCCTTTCTAGCTCCTATTTTTATTGTTACTATCTTTACATCTTTCTCTTTGGCACAATATTTAATGAAAGGAAGCTGGATCTCTATATTATGTTCTTGTTCCATGAAACCGGTGAAAGCAGAAGGATCTTCACCAATAATATCACTTGTATCTAAGATCTTTTTAGATAATTCTTCGTCAATTAGTAAGTTTCCTAAAGGCGTTTCCCAAGCTCCATCCGCTAATAAAGCCACTTTCCCATAGCCAACATGATCAGTTCCCAAAATAATTACAGTATCGGGGATTTTTTCTTTAAAGAGATTCAAGTAAGTATGTGCAGCACATCTCCCTGAAAAGGCGTATCCTGCATGAGGAGAAACACCACCAATTATTGTTCTTGTATCTTGATGTAATGTCTCAGGTAATAAACCTGGTCCAAATTCACTTTCAGAAAAACTATATTCTAAATCTCTAATTAAATCCTCACGATTTTTAGGGTACCAACTTCCTGCGTGTGATGCTTTTCTTATTCTTATTCCCAATTTTCTCACCTTGTTATAAATAACATTTGTTTAAAAATTTATATACTTTCATCTGTTCGAAACCAAATTGAAAGAATTATTAAACAATTTTTAATAGATCTTATTAGATGACTGACGAAAAAGAACCTCCTATTTCACTAGAAGATATTGACGAAAAGGATATCCCAGAAAGAATACCAACGACATATCTAAACAACCGCGTGATTGTTTTTAACCACCTCTATGCCTCGTATTTATATGTCAAAATGAATTTTTTTGGGTCTCCTCTGGGGATAAGTAAACCCCGTTTAGAGTATTTTTCTAAACCATCAGAATTGTCCTTAATAGAAGCACTATTTTTGCTGAAAAGTGATAAAATTACCATATTTGACCCAAAACTAGATAAAAATTACTCTTATGACGAGTTTTACGATATTTGTAAAAAAATTCACCATAAATTTGAGGAGAAGTTCGTAATATACCAAGATTTAAGGCATAAAGGCTATATTCCTCGTCCAGGGCTTAAGTTTGGAGCCGATTTTGTTGTATATAAAAAAGGTCCGGGATTAGAACATTCACCATTTATTGCACACGTATTACCGAGTGACAGTAAAATTACCGCTATTGATATAGTTCGAGCTGGAAGATTAGCTACATCAGTTCGGAAGAAATTCGTAATTGCTAATCCTCTGACTATGAGTTACTACTTCTTTGAATGGTTCAAACCTTAATTTCAGAATTGAAAAAAAATAGCTAGATAATATTTACTTTAGATGAGAACTATAGACTAAACTTACTGTTTTATTTAGTATTTCATCCTTAAGTTTTTCGATTGGTTTAAAATCATCATTAGGGACATAGTGGCTAATTCTCATAATCTCGTTAAGGATTTCATCGCATTTTTTCTCATCTATTACAAAACCTTGCTTTACGAGTGGTATGCTATTATTATATAAGAGAAGTATAATCTTGATAAGTCCTAACATTTTCCTGCTGCTCGTAAAATTATCGACTTCATTAAAAGCATTTTGTATAAAAAAAGCATTTCTTACTAGATTGGCGATAAAGAGTTCTAGTTTTTGATCTTCGGCCAAGTTTTTTTGTCCTAGAAGCTGAATTATGTATTTTAGTTCGTTTTCCTTTGCTAATATTTCATTTACTTGTTTTCTACACTCAAACCAGTTTAATTTTATATCCGGCCATTCTTTATCAATTTCATCCCACCAATCTGCTACGTATTCAGGATAATTTGAATAAGAATTAATCCAACTAATGGCGGGATAATGCTTTAAATATGCCATTTTAGGATCGAGTGCCCATATTCCTTGAACAACTCGTTTAGTAGCGGATGTTACCGGTTCACTAAAATCTCCCGCAGGAGGAGATATTGAGCCAATTATCGTTATTGATCCTTTTCTATTTTTACCACTAGGATCGTGTCCTAAGGTTTCAACAATACCTGCTCTTTCATAAAAACTTGATAGTTTTGAAGGTAAATATGCGGGGTAGCCTTCTTCAGCGGGCATTTCTTCTAATAACCCGGATATCTCTCGTAATGATTCAGCCCACCTCGAAATGCTATCTGCTATAACCGCAACATCGTATCCCATATCTCTGTAATATTCCGCTATTGTAATTCCTGAGAATAAACTTGCTTCACGAGCAGATACTGGCATATTAGATGTATTCACAATTAAGACTATACGGTCTAATAACGGTCTTCCAGTATCAGAATCTATTGTTTCAGTAAATTGCTTAAGAAAGTTAGCTATTTCATTGCCGGGCTCTCCGCAACCTATAAATACAATTAAATCTGCGCTGCAATACTTAGCTATGTTTTGCTGGATAATAGTTTTTCCAGTTCCAAACCCTCCAGGCACTGCAAAAGTTCCGCCTTTAGCTACAGGAAATAGTAAATCTATTGTACGAACGCCAGTCAGAAGTGGCTCTCTTGGGGGTACTTTTTCGCTAAAAGGTTTTCTCTCGGTTACTGGCCATTTTTGCAGCATGCAAAAAGACTTTTCTTCAGTATCACTTTTCAAGCTATATATATCATCAACAATCGTATAATCCCCTTCTTCGGCTAAGTAAGTTATACTTCCGGAATACCCAGGTGGAACCATGATTCTGTGTTTTAACATTAAAGTTTCTTGAACTGTTCCAATCTCATCGCCACTAAGAACAATATCTTTTTCTTTTCTACTTGGGATAAAATGCCACTTTTTAGTCCTTGAAAGAGAAGGAAATTCAAGTCCTTTATTTAATCTTCCTTCTTGAAAAAATTCGAATGTAAGGTCTAATGGTCTTTGTATTCCATCAAAAACATTTGCTAATAGGCCAGGTGCTAGTTCCATTGACAAGGGTTCGTGAAGATTGATAACTTTTTCGTTCAATTTTATACTATTAGTGTTTTCAAAGGATTGAGCTATTATCCGGTCTGAATAAATTTGAATTACCTGACATAGGACGTTATGTTTACTTATTTTAATTAGATCGTTAAGGCGAACATAACTCTCTAAGCCTTTGATTTCTACAAGTGACCCATTAACAGCAGATATGAACCCTTCTTGAGAATCTTTACTTTCTACAATCAATTTTACTTCTCACCATTTAATTGGAAATTTTTCTCTGAATTATATTGTTATTGCCCTACAAATAGGACATTTTTTTGTAGATTTTGGAATAGTCATCCCGCAACTACTGCATTTCTTAATTAGCTCTTTTAATTCTATAGAATTACCGCATATAGGGCAATGTTTTTTATAACTTGTTATGATCATTCCACAATTTTCGCATTTATTAATGAGAGTTTTTCGATATTTAAAATCAAGGTTAACATCTCGAAATCTTGTTTTCTCAAAAACCTCAGACTCAGTTTCAATTTTCAATTCTATTTTTCTGGGGCGACGTTGAATTTCAATTCGTTTTTTGTCGGGAAATAATCCAGTATAAATTGATTTTTTTCGGTTCTTCATGAAAAACGAACCTATAGTGATTAAAGATACGAAAGCCAACATTAAGATTATAAGTAATGGGCTAATCCCGAGATTAACTAAAAGAAAATATAAAAAGATCATAATAGACAGAAATATGATTATAAATAGGATTCTAAGAGATTTCCTTTCTTTCCTTTCTTTATAAATGTTTTTTTCTGTCATTTTAACAGGTATTTCTTATTTTCCAACATTTGGAAATAAAGCTTATATTAAAAAAAATTTTTAGAAATTAGTTTTTCTGCTTTAATTATGTCATCATGTGTTACTTTTGATTCAATTTCTCTTTCAATTTCTTCGGATATTACATCTTTAATGCTAGCTACCTCGAAAATAATTACAGAATAATTATCATTTAAGTAGAATGGAAGATAATTCACACCACTTCCTTGATAAAATTTAAAGAAAAATTCATAAAAATGAAGCCTGATTGCATTTATAAAAACTAATAATCCCTCAAGTAATATAACAAGCATATTACCAAAAATAGAACTTATTATATTAATGATATCGTTAACAATACCTTCACCTTGAATTAAATCACCCATAGCTATAATTGCAACCATTAGAGATATGTGTGCCAAGGCTAAAGCGAGTAATCTTATATAAGAAGCCACATTACTCATGATTGACAATAAAGTTTCAAACGCTTCCATAGTGCCTTCACCTATAAGTCCTCCAACCGACTCTTCTTTTAAATAAGATAGGTGGAATATCTTACCAAATGGTTTTAACACAATTAACAATATACCAGGAACTAATGGCAGAAGAATTGGGTAAGGTGGTTCTAACCAGGTATAAATATCAAAACCATAAGTAAAAATTAAAATTGTACCCCCCGTCAATAGGATTATTTTCACTAAAGAATCAGTAAAACCTAAAAATTTCCTAGATTGATTCCAATAGTTCAAGAATTGCACAAACCAACCCAGATTAAGGTGAAATACTCCAATTAATACGGCAAACTTGAAAACTGTCATAATGTTATTTAATGGGTTATTTAGAGTAATATTTACTATGGGAATATTGAACGGTTCTAAATGCATAAAAACGGTATTTAATAACTTTATCTCGTGCATGCCAAAGAATTCACCATAGAGAAATCCGGCTAATACAGCACCAATTCCGCAATATAAAATGATCCAGCAAAAATTTAGAAAATCTTTCCCTTTTTTATTTCTAAAAACTATATACCCGACCAAACCTGATATAATTAAAACTAAACCGTGCCCCATATCCCCAAACATTAAACCAAATATAATTGGGAAAGTTATTGCTATTAAAGGTGTAGGATCAATTTCAGAATAAGTAGGAACCCCATACATTTTAGTAATAGTTTCAAAAGGTCTAACCAAGAAGTTATTTCTCATAATAGTAGGAGCGCTGTCTCTCAAGTCCTTTTTTTTCTCCTCGTGCTCAGTAGATTCTTCCTTAGAATCAGTATCGTCCTTTTTATCTTTCAATTTCCCTGAATGTACATGATCTGTGTCTTTTTTTAATGATACAAATTTATGTTTTTTGATATCAATCGTTTCAATCGTTATTTTATCTTCAAATTTTTCCACCAATCCTTGTTGAATTTCTTCTTTTCTTTCACTAGGAAGGTAAAAGCTCAAACTACTTCGATTTAAAGGCAATTCTTCGAATTGGTGTGAAACCCAGTTGTATTCTTCTAGATTTTGAACGATTTCATAGGCGGCGGCAAAAAGAAGCAGGTTATCTTCCCTTATTCTTTCCAACTCTTTATCATTCTTGTTCAAAGATGTAATAACAAACTTTAATTCTTTTGTAATTCGAGGAAAGTTTATTCCGTTAGAAAGTAAATATTTTTTTAGAATTGGTATTTCCTCAGCATGAATTATACGGATTTTGTCTCTAAATTCTTCTTCTTGTTCCTTAGGATAAATTATAAAAAATGCTATTCTATCATCAGCCAAATAATCGTAATGAAGAAAATTAGGGAAATGAGAAAATTCGAATATATTCTCTATGTTTTCTAAATTCTTTGAAAATGTAGTAAAAGCTTTGAATTCTAAATTGTTGAATTTATTTAACTTGTCTCTGGTTAAATTATATTTTTCTAAAAAGAGGTAACTAGCGTGTATTGTATTTATTTTTTCTAACTCTACTTCAATTGAGGTACGATACTTTTTTAGCTCATCAATTCGGTTAGAGTAATAGTTAATTTCGTTTGTTAAATGGCTCAATAAATCGTTAATATCTTTAGCATCAAATTTTTTCCTTTGATCTGGCTCAATATTGAGTTTTTGCAAATCAGATTCAGTAATGTTGAGATTTTTAAATAAGTATTCTAAACTTTGGCTTAGATCATTAATTTTTTCTAAAATAATCTCGTCCTTTTCAAATATTTCGCCTAACTCCGGTTTTATCTTAATGTGTACCAAATTAAGTTGAGCTAAATATTGTAAAAGGATGTCCTTATAATTTTGGTTAATGTTCGTTGTAAACAAAACCATACTACTTTTATCCGTCATAGTTAAATCTCACTAACTTAAACTTCTTTTGTTATTAAGTCTTTTGTATTTTTTAATCTAACGTAATTTTCTCTTTCATTTTCTTCTAATATCTCTTTAATTTTTTTTATATCGAGTTGTAATTCGGGAATTATTATATTTTTCAAGCCTCTAATCCTTCGATTTATCTTTCGATAAGAATAAGAGATATTTAGCAATACATCTTCCAGCATAGCAAAAACGATTATTTGATTAAAAAATTTTAATAAAACTGTAATTAAATCATCCAAATAATGGCTTGTATTCTCAAATGAATAGGCAGGAAGTAATTCTTCTCTTATCAATTCATATTCAATTAACGGAATTAACGAGCCTATTTTTTTAGTATATTTTATATTTATTTTTGGTTGAAACTGGATTTTACTTAAACTGCTAATTAGGATAAAATCTCTTTTTCCCATTTCTTTATAAGTTTGGTTAAGCTTGATCATAGTTTCTTTATATAAATCGATGAAAATCTCACGATTCTTTATGTATTTATCCCAGTTCTCTTTAATTTCATATATTAACTGTTCCAATTTGAATTTTAAGAAGTTTTCCCCCTTAACAGCAAATGTTAATTTTTTTTTTAACAAGAGCAAATTGGTTTTAGTAGGTTTAAATTCACGAAATGACGCTTTAATCTACACCTCTCCAACATAATATTTATCGACGAATTCTTGACGAATTCTCAATAGCTGGTGCCTTGGAATATGAGATAATGCTTTCCAAGCTAAATTTAATGTTGTTTCAATGTCTCTGTTTTCAGTATGGCTTTGATTTAAAAAAGACATTTCAAATGCTTCTCCAAACTTCAATAAGGCTTTTTGATTAAAATTTAAACCATCTTCCCCTACAATAGATATAAGATCTCTAACTTCAAGAGCCGCGGAGTAAGAAGATAACAATTGAGAGCTTACATCAGCGTGATCTTCTCTAGTCGTCTTTTTACCAATAGCATCCTTCATTAAACGTGAAATTGACGCTAAAACCTCAAACGGGGGATATATGCCTTTTTTATCTATATTACGATTCAAAACCAATTGTCCTTCAGTTATATAGCCAGTAGTATCTGGAATTGGATGAGATATGTCTTCTCCAGGCATCGTCAAAATCGGTAATTGCGTGATCGTTCCCTTTTTACCTTTAATTTTACCTGTCCTTTCATATAGTGAGGCAAAATCGGAATAGAGATATCCCGGATACCCTTTTCTACTGGGTATTTCTTTTTTAGCTGAACTTAACTCTCTCAATGCCTCAGCGTAATTAGTCATGTCAATTAATATAACTAAAACATGCATATCTTTTTCGAAAGCAAAATATTCAGCCGTAGTTAAAGCCACACGTGGAATAATTAGTCGTTCCATGATCGGATCGTCAGCAAAATTGATAAAAGAAATAATGTTCTGGATGTTACCACTTTCTTGAAATTTCTTCATAAAGAAAATCGCTTCATCCTGAATAATCCCAATACCGCAAAAAATGATAAGGAAAGGTTCCTCAGTTAACACTTTTGCCTGGGTAACAATTTGAGCAGCTAATAAATTGTGTGGCATTCCTTGACTACTGAAAATGGGAAGTTTTTGGCCCCTTATTAATGTAAAAAGACCGTCAATCACAGATATTCCCGTTTGAATAACTTCTGAGGGGTATTCTCTAGCAAATGGATTAATTGGTAAACCATTTATGTCTCTTTCGATTTCAGTTAAAATTTCCGTATCTAAAACTTGTTTCGTGTTAATGTCAATTGGTTTTCCTAATGAATTAAATACCCTGCCAAACATGTCGCTAGATATTTTTATTTTAAAAGAATCTTCGGTAAAAGTAATGGTAGAGTTTTCAGACGATAGTCCAGCTGTATCTTCAAACACTTCAATTGTTATCGTACTTTCGTCCATTTTGATAACTTGCCCCGTTCGTTCCTTACCATCATCTGAATGGATTTTGACGATCTCACCGTATTGAACATCGTGTTTATTATCTAAAAATATTAAAGGGCCAATAATTTTTTTAATTTTTCGATATATAACGCTCATTTTTTCTTAAATACTCCATGAAGTAATTTTAAAGATTCTATTTCATTGATCAGTTTCTTTTTTATTCTCTCTAAAGCCTTAAAATCATCGTTAGAAACTGAGCGTCCAATTCTTAGAATCTCATTTATAACTTTCAATTCTTTAATATCTTCAATTAAATATCCTTTATCTAGAAGTTGTTTACCCTCGTTAAAAAGAAGTAGAATAAGTTTCACTTGTCCAATTAATTTTTTAATTCCTGTAAAACAATCTGTAAGATCAAAAGCATTTTGAATTAAAAAACTGTTTCTGACTAATCTTGCAATGAAAAGAACAAATTGTTGATTTTTAGGTAAATTTTCTTCGCCGACTAATTGAACAACATTTTTCAATTCATTTTCTTGAGATAAAATGGTATTTATCTGATTTCTACATTCATACCAATCAATATCTATCTCAGGCCAATAAATGTCTCTTTCGTACCACCAATCTGATATAAAATCGGGATATTTTGAATACGATTTTAACCAATTTATAGCGGGATAATGTTTAGAATAAGCTAAATTTGCATCTAAAGCCCAAAAAGCTTGAACAAAACGCTTTGTAGTTGATGTTACAGGTTCACTGAAATCTCCCGAGGGGGGTGATACAGAACCAATAATGGTTAAAGAACCATACCTTTTCTTTCCTATGTCCTCCTCACCGTAGATATTAACTACGCCTGCTCTTTCGTAGAAGCTCGAAATTTTTGAGGGTAAATACGCAGGATATCCCTCTTCAGCGGGCATTTCTTCTAATAATCCGGAAATTTCCCGCAAAGCCTCTGCCCATCTTGAGGTACTATCAGCTAAAACTGCTACATCATAACCCATATCTCGATAGTACTCTCCAATTGTTACTCCTGAAAATATACTAGCTTCCCGAGCAGAAACAGGCATATTAGAAGTATTAGCTATTATCACAATTCTTTCAAGAAGCGAGCGACCACTTTTAGGATCAATTATTTCAGAAAATTGTTTTAAAACATCTGCTATCTCATTTCCTCGCTCTCCGCAACCTACAAAAACGATTACATCGGCATTACACCATTTTGCTAAAGAATGTTGGATAACGGTCTTGCCAGTTCCAAACCCTCCAGGAACAGCTACAGTACCTCCCTTTACTATTGGGAATAATAAATCGATTGTTCTCATTCCAGTAATTAATGGTTCTTGAGGATAACTTCGTTCTTTGTAAGGTCTATTCGTAGTGATTGGCCACTTTTGGATCATATTATAGGATTTTTCAACAGTTCCTCTTTTCAAGCGATAAATCTCATCAATTATTGAATATTCTCCTTCTTCAGCAATATAAGTGATTTTTCCAGAAACACCTACAGGAACCATAATTTTATGCTCTATTAATTGAGTTTCTTGTATTGTCCCTATAACATACCCCATATTTACACGTTCTTTAACCTTTTTCAAAGGGGTAAAAAACCACTTTTTCTTTCGTGATAAGGATGGAAGATCTACCCCTCGTTCTAAGAACCCACGCGAGTCAGATTCTAAAAATGTTGCTTCTAACGGTCTCTGAATCCCATCAAAAATTTGACCTAATAACCCAGGACCTAATTCCATAGACAAAGGTTCTTGTAGGCTTATAATTTCTTCATTTAATTTTAAATTATTAGTATTTTCAAAAACCTTTGCGATAACATGATCAGAATAAATTTGGATAACTTCACCTAAGATATTGTGAGTAGACTCCTTCACTAAATCGTTGAGACGGACTTGGTTTTCAATACCTTTTATCTTTATTAAGGAGCCATTTATGGATGAAATATATCCAGAGATAACTTTTTCCTCAGATTCGTTCATAATTTTGTAAGTATTCATTTATTGTCTGTCTTTGATTTTGAATAAATTTTAAATAGATATTTTCTAACTGTTTGATATCAGTTTCAGATTCAGAAAAAATCTTTGAAAATTCGATTTCTATGATTGATATCTTCTTCTTTAACTGATTTTCTATGGTACCGTTGTACGAGATATTAACTGCCGGTACTATACATATAAATCCGCCGGTAAATTCCTTCTCTGATTTATTTAGCTTGATGTTATTTTTAAATATCTTCGCTATTTTATCTTTATTACTATTAAAGAATTGAAAATCTCTTGAATTTAAAGTAATAATAACCTCCGGTGGTTTATCAACAATATGAGCTATGTTTTCAAGAGAATTTAGTAAATATTCGGTATAATTTGAGTAATTATCATTAATTTTTTTTTCGATTAAATTGGTTAAATCTGAAATAAGTTCTGACATCAACCTGTTTTTAGAGTTAAGTATCTCTTCTTTAATTTTTATAAGAGCCGAGGATAGAGAATTGTTTAATAACCTATTAAAGGTCTCGTTAAAATGCTCTTTCATCTTCAACAAGCTTTCCTCTGCTCGATCCCGATTCTTTTTTTTAATTTCTGCTATTTGAAAAAGAGTTTGTTGGTTTATTTTTTTTATATCATTTTCAGCTTGATTAATTAAATGTAATCCTAATTTTCCAAATCTCTCCTTCAATTCTTTTCCTTCGCTAATAACTCATCACCTATTATTAAATAATATCTTCTATTAATTCATGAATTATGTCAAATATTTTACCGTGATTTCTAATCTCCGAATTGAAAATATCCGGTAAAAGATAAAGAAATGGTGTCCGATTATTTGTTTTAAAATCAATTAAATAATCAATAATATCATCTGGTAGTTCCATGTTTATAATTATCATTACAATTGATCGTCTTTTTATTATATTTTGAAATATTCGAAGGAAATCGTCTTTGTGTTCTACCACTGTCCCTTCAATACCTAAGAGCCCGAATACTCTAACTATTTCATCATACCCTAATACATGTATTTTAGCATCTACCATTAAAAATCAAATCCTATTTTCTCAAACAGTAAATCTGTTAATCCTTTTTTGTTTTCGAGATAATAATGTTCTATTTTAGTACATAAATCTTTTATTAATATTTCAAATTCTTTCAATTGTCCTCTTACTTCTTCTGAAACCCCAGTTAATGCATTGTTAAGATTTTCTTGATGTTTGTACGTCATTTCTTCCATAATTTTTGCTTGAGAGGATTGAACTTTATTAATCTCCTCTAAACTCTCATCCTTGGCTTTCTCGATTAAATCATCATAAATTTTTTCGATTTCTTCAACCCACTTAAAAATTTCCATTATTTTAATCTCATTCTCTTATTTCTTATTATTATTATAGTAACATCAAATTTACAGTTTTTTCAACATTTTAAACTTTTTATGGATGATCTTAACAACTCTCGGTAAAATATCAAACCTAATTTCTTTTTCTTTTTTTATAAGGACTTCTAGAATTTTGGAAATCGTGAACATATCTATATCGTCAACTTTTATCTCAAACTTCTTGAAATAATAAGTGAAATAAAATTCTTCTATTGATCTAATAATATGTTTTTTATCAAGATTTAATCTAAGAAAGAGTTGTCTTGTTTCTGAAGTGTTATTTAAATAAGAGGTGATATTTGACATAAAATCATCAACATTAGGGAGATTTAACAAAGAATCGAGTATACCTTCGGATAGAAATAAATAATTATCCACTAAAAATTGTGATAATAATTTACGATCGATATTATTTATAATTCCTCTGTAAATCACATTTAGATTGTAAACTTCAGTTTTGTATTTTACAAGTAATGAAATCATTATTTCCTCTTTCTTGTTTAACCGCTTAACCTGGTCTCTAAGACGAGTATAATATAATTGATCCAAAAACGCTTCTAACACAAATATCTCTTTTTTCTTTATATAATAAAGGAGTCCTTCTCTAATCGGGATATTGTATATCGTTTTTTTTAAAAATAATTGAATTTCATCTAAATTTGTGAGTTTTAGCATCTCCTCGATGAATTCAGTATTATCTAAATAAGTTTCTACTAAAAAATTAATATTCTTCCTTTTCTCCTCATAATCAATGCCAAGAATTAAGCCGATAACAATTTGTTTGAGATTTTGAATTTCAAACTTAAGCAAATAACTTTGTAAAAATATTCTCATATTTTGTGGAGAAAAATTCAATATTTTACCGACTAATCTGATATAATGATCTAAAAGAGCTCTTTCTATACTTTCAATCGTAAATTCTTTAATCTCTAAATTTGGATAATAAGGTCTGAGATTTTCAATAAAATTTTCGATATTATATATTGTTTTAAATTTTCTTAACGTCTCAGGATCAATAATTAAACGTTTTAAAAAATCAATCTTGATGAATGTATATGCATAGGAGGGAATAATTATACTCGTACAGAAATCACCTGACTAACGAATTTAAAATCAATAATTTTAGATCGGAGTAGGGATTTTTGTCCAAAGTAGTATTGCTACGATTAATCCATATACAGCGAGTGCTTCACATAATGCAACGATTAAAAATGCTTTAAAAAAGCTTTCTTCTCTCTCGGACAAGGATGATATTGCTGCGGTCCCTACAGTTCTAATTGCCATTGCACTTCCTAAAACAGAAGCAGCAAGAGATATTGCCGCTGAGAGCGCTAATACTGCTGCAGTTGGAGAATTGTAATAATCAAAACTCTCTGTTTGAGCAGCCACCATAGTAATAACACCATCGACTGACAGAAATACAGTTAACACCAGAACTAATTGAAATAATCCGAGTAATACGTAAAATTTTCTTTTTCCATTCAAATTGTTCACTACTTTTACTTGTGTGATCTAATGCTTTATTATTAATAAATTTAAAAAACAATAGTAAGAAATTAGGTATAAACTTTACTATTTAGAAGTATTAACTTAGCTATTTTTCCTATAAGTATGATTTTATCTTAAAAATCTTCTTATAAATTCAACTTCGGTGAAAATTTTCTCTTGAAAAAAAGATCGAATTACTGATATAAAAGAACTCTCAACATATCAGCTATATCGTGCACTCTATCTGCCATTTGTTCTAAAAGCACTATCGAATCTCTCACCCTCAATAATGTTCTAAAGTCTTCAACATTAGTATAAATGAATTCAAGAAATTGTCTGTATGTTTTATCTATCTTTGATTCAAGCTCGTGAATAGAAGTAGTATTCTCAAAGACTATATCTGGCTTATCTCTCAAATGTTTTATAGTTGTTTTTAAAATGTCAACCATCTCAATTATCTGGTTTAATAGTTTATGGTATCTCTTTTTAATTTCTTTTTCTTTTTTTTCTTTTAGGTTGATGTTCCCTAACATATCGACAAATTCGAGGGGATAATTTATAATATTATCCATCCTCAAAACTAGATTTACGTAGGCTCCCATCTTAAATGCTTGGGCTTCGGAAAAATTTTGAATGAGACGAATTTTTAATTCATCACCTTCTTCTTCAGATAACTGCATCTTAGCTTTTTTCTTTTCTAAGGTTTTTCGATTATTCTCGAAATCTTCTGCCCAAGAAGTGTAATATACAGCCATATCACTAGTGACGCTATATATTATTCTTGAATGTTCTATGAGTAATGTTATTATTTCTTCTCTTACTTTCCTGAGGGATGACATTTTGAAAATCACTACACTTTTATTTAAGAATATAATATGATTAAATAAATAAAAATCATCAGTTTTTAATATTATTCAACTAAAAAAGATTATTAGCTTCAAGTATTTATATTTATTATAAGGGATTACACCTTATCTTTAAAAATTAGATTAATTTACACAATATAACTTCTATTTTAAGAAAAGAATATAATGGTGTTTTATACATAAAATGGGGTTAAAATCTTTAACTAAAAAATGGCGCAAATATTCGGATTTATCTAATTTGGGAATAATTGTGCGGCGCAAATTTTTTAATAATTGCTTTGACGGGGCTCTAACTATTGCGGGCATAGTGAGTGGAAGTTTCATTTTCTTTTTGTCAAACCCTCCTCAGAGTTTAAGCTCAACAATTATTATAATAACAGGACTTTCTACTGCCTTAGCAATTGGAATTAGTGGTTTATGGGGGGCATTTCTCTCTGAAGAAGCTGAACGAAAGAAAAAACTTGATGATCTAAAAAAAGAAATGGTAATCTTTGAAGAAACCAAT
Source organism: Promethearchaeota archaeon (assembly GCA_019057735.1). The sequence continues at coordinate 20,756 of JAHLWV010000011.1, forward strand.
GAAGAAAAAGGTAAGGATCGTAAAGATATAATTTCCGAAGATAAATTTGAGAAGATTTTACAGGAGGAGGAAGAAATTCAAAAAGCAATGGTAATCCCTATGAAAATAAATCGAAAATTTTCGTTAAAAAGCAAGAAGAAGAAAGTGAAAAATTCTAAAACTTTGATTGAGCGATCTGAGAGATTTGCAACTATTGTTGCTTCCTTAG
>JAHLWV010000119.1 GCA_019057735.1 Promethearchaeota archaeon
CTTGAGTTGAGGATGGTCATCTATGTGTTTTACATATACTGAATTTTTTGGATCGTCGACCAAAATAATTTCTCCGTCCGGACTATAACCACTACCAGAAACATTATATGTAGAACCGTTTGTCCACACATGCTGAATCGCCATTTGGTTTTTAGTCAAGGTTCCTGTTTTATCTGAACAAACTACGCTTACTCGCCCTAAACTGTCTACTGATGCGAGATTTCTGATGATGACACCATGACGTGCCATTGCTACAACTCCCGTTAACAAAATAATTGTTACAAGGAGAGGTATATTAATAGGTAGTAAATCCATTGCAGAATTAAGACTTTTGACTATATCTAACTCACCTGTAGCGCCCCAAAGAATCATGAGAATAATAAACCAAAAACCGATAACAATCAGCCCTAACCACTTACCAAAATTATTCATTTTTTCTCTAATTGGAATCTCGCTTGTTCCTGCATCTTCTAAGCCTTGCGATATTTTTCCTATTTCTGTATCCCTTCCAATTTTTACTGCTATGGCCGTCGAATTACCGGTAGCGATGAAAGTTCCGTAAAACACCATATTATGTCGTTCAGCGATAGATACATCTTCGCTTTTTATTGCGATCCCGTCATGAATTTTTCTGACTGGTTCTGATTCTCCCGTTAAACTGGATTCATTAACTTCTAGGTTCGAAGATTGAATAATTCTCCCATCAGCAGGAATTCGATCTCCTTGCTTTAAGACTAATAGATCGCCAGCAACTACATTTTTTGTAGAAATATCCTCCTTCTGACCATTTCTTATTACGGTGGTTGTAGGGGCAGTCATCTCTCGTAGAGCATTTAATTTTTTTGTTGCTCTGTATTGTTGTATAATGGCAACTATACAATTGAGAGCCACTATGCCTAAAGTTAGCATAACGAATAATAAATTTCCTTCGCCCTCTATGATTGCTGCCAAAAACAGTACTAGTGAAGCAATAAGATAAATTACGATCAACCAATTAAATAAAGGAGCAAGATATATTTTGATAAATCCTTTAGAAGCTTTCGGAATCTCGTTAAATCCGTAAAGTTCAAGCCGTTTTTCTGCTTCTTCATTTGTTAATCCATCAGTTGAGTTAGTTTGAAATTTTTTGTAGATTTGATCTAACTCCATAGTATAGTAGATTTCTTCCACAATTGTAGTAGTAGTAGATTTCTTCCTTTTCCTTTTTTTAATTTTTAAATACTCTAAAATTACTTCCATTTAAATTCTCCCGGGACTTATATCTTAATTTTAATTTTATGATAAAAAGTAATTATAATAAATACACAATAGAAATTCTTGTTTTTATTCTATAGTATTTTTATTAATAAAAATAGTTATTAAAGATACTTTAAAAAAATAATAGAAAAGATTCAAAAATACAATTATCTATCTGAATTAGAAGAGAACATTTTTTCTCCTCGCAAAGTATTTAAAAATCTCTATTCCTATTATGCCAGGTAGCGCCATTAAAATACATAATATCCAGTCGAAACCACTCAAAAAGAGAAAGTTGATTTGTAAATCTAAACCAAATTCATCGTTTATATAAAAATTAACGGCATTTGAAAATAACACGAATAAGACGTGCAGAGCGAGCGTAAATAAACTTATTACGAGTAAGGTTAACGAAAATTCGCCCTTAAGACTTTTGATAAGTGATTTGTTAGGCCGTCTGAACGTCCAGATGAAGGTAGTTTCAACAATGTAGAGCGTGGTGATAAACATAGTTCTTGCTTTTTGTGCCAACAATTCGGGTTGCGTTGATCCAACTGGTACATAACTAATAGTTGGATTTAAATTCCACTCATTCAGCGGGATTGCACCTCCTAGCGTAAATTGAAGAACTAATACCAAACCGATTCCCATTAGTAACGCTTGCAATACCAACATAATCCACATATTCTTATTTAATAGTTGTTCTTCGTCCCTGGGATGTTCTTTCATCACATCTGTTGGATGTTTATCAATCACTAGAGCTAAAGCAGGTAAAGAATGGACTATTGCGTAAATGTAAATATGCTGCCACTCTGAGCTAAATAAATCAAATAGTGGGACAAACTCGTACGCAAAAAAAATGACGGATTCCATTAGATTTAAGCAGATAAAAAAGAATATGATGGTTCGAATTCTCGCAAATAACCCACGACCAATTTTTACACCCCTAACTATCGATGTGAAGTTATCGTCGCTAATAACCATGTCAGCGGTTTCTTTAGCAACATCGGTACCCATAATTCCCATAGCTATTCCTGCATTCGCTAGTTTTAAAGCTAAAGCGTCGTTAATACCATCTCCCGTCATCGCACAAATGTGATTCGCTGACTGATATTTTTCTATAATTACCTCTTTATCTGAAGGATTGACTCGCGCAAAAACGGACACTCTTTTAAAATCCTTATCGTTTAGATCGGTAATTTCTGAACCTTCTACGACTAAATCCCCTTCCTTGTAAATTCTCATTTGAGCCGCAATAGTTTTGGCAGTAGCTGGATGATCGCCCGTGATCATTGAAACCCTGATACCGGCTGATTCACATTCCTCTACTGACGCTTTCACTCCCGGTTTAGGAGGGTCTAATATTGAAACAAAACCTAAAAAGACGAGATTCTTTTCAACTTTTTGTCTTTTAAAATCTTGTTCACCATCGATGTTCCTATATCCAATAGCCAAAGTTCGATACCCTTGGTTCGCTCGAGCTTGGATGTTTTCGATTAACAGTTTTTTTAATTTTTCAGTTAATGTTTCTTCTACACCATTAATCTCAATTTTGCTTGTAATATCTAAGATCCTCTCAGGTGCTCCTTTCGAAAATGCTATAATCTTAGTTTCATCAGTTTTAAGTTTACACACAGTAGTCATTCTCTTAACTTCAGAACTAAACGAAAATTCCTTCAATATTGAGTACTTATTTTTCACATCATAAGGAATGTATCCCGCCTTTTCAGCTAACACTAATAAAGAAGCCTCTGTTGGCGAACCTAAAGCTTTTCTTACGGCTATTTCCTTTGATTCTTTCAATTGGACTTTAACATTTTCATACACTAATTTAGCGTTATTATTTAAGACGCTTGAATCAATAAATGTAATAAATGTAGGATTTTCCTTTAGGCTCATTTCCTTTCCATTTTCGAGAATAATTCCTTCAGGATCATATCCTGAACCTGTAACTTTGTATTCGTTGTTGTTTATCCAGAATCTTTCAACAGTCATTTCGTTTTTAGTAATGGTTCCAGTCTTATCTGAACAAATTACAGATACGCGACCAAGAGATTCAATTGCTGACAAATTTTTTATAATTACTCCACTTTGAGCCATATTAAGTACCCCTGTAACGAGAACGAGCGTTGTTAATAGAGGTAAGTTAATAGGCATGATTCCCATTGCTCTTAAAATAGAAGATATAATCGCATCAGTTATATTATCGCCAAAAAATAGACCCTCTAATCCTAAAATGGAAAATTTATACACAATTAGGACGATTAGGTAAATGATAACTATCGTTCCAAGGATATATCCTAACCTATTTAATTTTCTTGTTAGTGGAATGTCTTCGATACTTCCCATTTCATTAAGTTGATTTGAAATTTTACCAATCTCAGTATTAAGTCCTGTTCCAGTGACAAGTGCTTTCCCTCTACCAGTATTTATGTAAGTGCCCATGAACACCATATTACTTTGATTCTGAATGGGTAATCCTTTATCTTTTAGGATTTTATCGATTTTTTCTACTGGCTCGCTTTCTCCAGTGAGTGGAGCCTCGTCAATAGTTAAATTAGTTGACTCAATGATTCTCGCGTCTGCACCAATTTTATCTCCTTGTTCCATTAAAATAATATCCCCTGGAACTATTTCTTTTGTAGGAATCTTAAACTGAATTCCGTCTCGCAAAACAACCGTTTTTAAAGCGGCAATTTGCCTTAAAGCGTCTAATGCTTTTCGAGCTCTATATTGTTGAGTTATTACGGTTATTGAATTAATAATCACAACAACAATACTAATAATTGATGATGTTAGATCTCCGAGTATTATAACGATTGCAGCCGAGATAATCAATATTATTATTAAAAAATTGAATATTGGTGCTAAATAGATTTTCCACAGAGACTTTTTAATTTTTGGTAATTCATTAAAGCCATATTTGACATATTTTTCCTCTATTTCAGAACTTTTTAAGCCATTGTTAGTATCTGTCTGAAACTGAGAACTTAAATCCTCAATTGATTGAAGATAAGCTATATCAGAAGGAGGTTGGGTTTGATTCATCTCAATATCAATTTCTAATTTAGATTCGATTAATTACTAATAAATAGTGATTTAAACATTTTTAATTATATAATTTTTTCTCTAAAACTAAATTTACTATTATGATTAGAGATTAAATTCGGATGGATCTCCTAATATATCCATTAATATGTGAAATTTTTTTCTAATGGTTGTACTCGAAAATCTGCTTGTTTGTTCAACGATACTTTGAGTAAAAATCTTGCGATTATCTAAAGTTTGACCAATGTAATAAATTAATCCAGCCGTAAAAGCCTTGTAGTTCAAGTTCTGAATTTGCTCGTATGTGGTTTTCTGTAAAATTTTGGCTGCTGATATCTGCATTGCCAACTTTAATTTTGTGTAATCTAACTCGCTGGAGAAGTGTTGTTTAACGCGTTCAAAACTTATATTGTTTAAATCTTTTTGAAAGAGAATTTTAATCTTATTTTTTATATCTTCTTCTAGATTTTCCGCGTTTTTATATCCTTTCAGCCTTTTATCCGTTCTTTTAACTTTGAGCATCGCATTTGTGAGCATCTTTTTGTTTATCTTGTGTCCTAATTCCTTAGAAGCTTTGATGAAAATTTCAATCCTTACATTTGTAGTTTCTTTTATTTCCATCCATATGATTGCCAGAAAGATGATTACCATGTTTTCATAAGTCTGTCTATGATATTTGTTATATCGTATGTATTTGTCCTTTATTTCTTTGTATTTAGTCTTGTCAATATTAAGACCAATACCATAACTTTTGAGCATGCTAATAGTTTTCTTTTGCTCAGTAAAACTGCTCTGAGAATCCTTAAACCATGTGTTCAAAGTTTTAATTTGCTCAAAGCGAGCTTTCGTTTTTGGATCTTGAATAGCCCTTGAATCACCTATTCTAATTTTTCTTTCGTAATCTATTTGAGTCTCAGAATAAAAATCAGATGACGGAGTTTTCGCGAAAGCGATTTTATCTTTATCAATTAAACCGCAATCTTGACAAACAAAGTATCCACCCTCAAGCTTTATGTTCTTGTGCTCACAATCAGCGATTTCTTTATTTGTGTTATTCAAGGATTCATCCATTATTTAAGCTAATTAAAATCTATCACATCTATTCAAAAAAAGTATTAATCTTTAATTTATAAATGTAGCATAAAAAAACCATCAAATTAAATATTATGTAAAAGATTTAAAAGAAAATAATGAGTATACATTATATATAATATAATGAGAAAAAAACAAGCGATTAGTAATGGAGCGTAAAGTCATAATTAAATGGTTAAAAATCTTTAGTATTAGCTTCCTCATCCTTTCATTTGGTGGATTAATTGATTTCATCTTGTTCAGTACGATTAATAATGTAACTTTAGACGGAGATCAATATACTATTCTGGAGATAATTTTTCAATCTGGTTTCATGACTTTTCACGCAGCGTTGCTATGGATTATTTTACTCTGTATTTTTAGCGGTTATTGTGTTTTATCATACTCAATTTTAACCGTTGCCAAAAAAAATACCCTCGATGACAAAATTCTTGCTAAATTTCTATTGCTTATCGGTTTATTTCTAATTATTGGTGGTTTTATCACTTTGAGTTTTCTAGTTTTATTAGGTAATAGCACCATCGACTCAGGAATCACAACAGTTATATTCCATAATTCATCTGTTATTGGAGGGATTATGTGGAGTTATTTTATTTTTGTAGTTTATTGTTTCTTAGTCTCTGGATTGATTTTTGGTGGAATTGGTCTTAAATGGACGCTTCTTATTCAAGAAGAAGAAACTTCGAAGGATTAAAATTGCTCGACTGAAAAAATATTACAGAATTTGTATTTTTTAAGAAAGATTCGCTTAGATGCTTAAGAATACATAAATTATTACTTCGTTTCTTAACCTTTTTAGAAATATATCTATTAATCATCCAATCAATACAAAAACAAATAAAAAAAAAGAAAATTAATTTAATCTGCCCGATCTTAGTAATCTCTTACTATAGTTTACCTTTGATTTGTTTTGCTCTAGATCTTAGAGTGACTTCTGTAATCTTCGCTATTTCAGCTACGAGAGATTGTGTTCGCCGAATTTCTCCATCTTTTGCTGCGATATAGATACACGCTGCAGCGAGTCCTTTCGGATCCTTCCCTGTTCGCGCTAAACCGTTCTTAGATGCCGTTCTTAACATATTGATTGCAACTTTCTGGATTTTCATAGGAAGTTCCAATTCGTTACCGAAACGAAAAACTAAACTTTCGGCTGTGATAGGCTGATATCTAAGACCTAAACTAGGAAGTACTTCTCTTATAATCATTGCCAAACTCCTGTGAACAGTTCTTCTAGGAGTTAGCGAAGCTTCACAAACCTCATCTAATAATCGCGGAAAGTCGTGGACTCTAATCGCGGCGTATAAAGATCCCGCTATAAAACCATTAATTGATCTTCCCATTGTTAATTTCTTCTTAGCTACAATGCTATAAATCTTCCACGCAGTTTCTGAAATGTATTCAGGAATATTTAATTT
>JAHLWV010000120.1 GCA_019057735.1 Promethearchaeota archaeon
AATGGAACTGGAGAAGAGGTGTCTAACGAAAATCGAGTTAAAAAAGCTTTTGAAAATTTGAGAAAATTGATGCCGAAGGATCAATTGGATCACCAAGATGTTATAAGTATCTCAAAGTTAGATCCTGAAAGATTTTTCAAGTTCTTTTGGTTCAATCCTAAAATTAATCGGGATGAAGAAGAAAAAAACTATGGAATATTAGAAAACCATTTTAAGATGGGATTTTGTGGAGTAAAAATCCATTCAGGAATTCATCTCATAAAAATTCCGAGAGATATTATGTCTTTAGCCTCTTTTATGCAAGAGTATGACAAGAACTTTCCTTTATACATTCACTTTACACCGAAATTTTCAGCTTTTGGAGGGATTTCCTCGAAAGATCTTGCAAAATTAGCTCAAAGTTTTCCAAACTTAACTATCATTTTGGGGCATGCAGGATTAGCCATGGAGTTTGCTATCGATTTTGGATTGAGCTTAAAACAATACAAAAACATCTACTTTGAAACTTCGTGTTCAATACCATACGCAATATTATCCTTAGTTAAGATGGTTGGCCATAAAAGACTTCTATTTGGCTCAGATGCGCCCGTCACTAATCCTATTCAGCTTGAAATCGATAAAATATTGTGTTTACCCATAACGAATGATCAAAAGCAAGATATTTTCTATAACAATACTAACAATCTAATTTTAAACTAATGATACGAGTATTCATTAATTTTATTTTTATTAAGTAATCTTTCAGAATTTCTTCGGATTTTCGATCCATATTAATCAATTAATTAATACTTACTTGAAATTAATTGTCAAAAAATTACTGAAGGATTTAGTCAATTATTTCTGTTTTAATAATACATTATTTAAAGGTAATTGTGTAATTTAAAACTATACTTAAGATTAAATTATATCGAGTGTATACTGTGAAATATTTAGGGGATAATATCAACAACACAGATAATCCTAATTGGGATGTCATCGAAGTTTCAAAAGTTAACGACAAAATAATCATGAAGCTTTTAAATTATCTGAAATACGATGTATCGGAAAAATTCTTTATTTCTTTTGAAAGTCTTTTAAAGTTGGGGAATAGAGTCCCAGAAGCAACGATCAGAAATATTGTTGAAGAATTGGACCAATCTCACGATTTCAAAAAAGAATTATTTCAGTTTATTCTCAATTTTATGAACAACGAAGCGGTAGAATACCATTTGCTACCGCAAATATATAGCCCTGATTTTATCGTTAGAGCTCGAGCTATAATGAAAATTAAAGAGAATGACGATGTAAGATACATGAAATTCTTACTTCCTTTATTAGATGACCCAGATGATTCGGTAAGATGGAGCGTCATTAAATTTTTATCAAAACACTTCAAAAATCCTATAATTTATTCTGAATTGAAGAATCATTTAAATAAAGAGTTAAATCCAATTATATACGATAATCTAAAAGAAATTTTTGAGTAAGATTAAAGCTTTTATAACTGATTCTTATCTCTTCCCTTTATATGTTCTTTGATATCTCATTTTAAACAAAAAGTAAAGAATTAAAAACACCATTTTTAATTATATATATAAATAGGTTTTACGACCCAAAATATGAAATTTTTAATAAAATCTAACCATCATTTAATTTTAATTAGTACGGTTGAAGGTATAAAAAAAATTTACAAAGGTGTTAAAGATATCGTCGTATGACTATACATTTAAAATTTTACTGCTCGGTGACGCATCCGTTGGTAAGACTTCTTTCACTAAACGATATTGTTATAATGTTTTTAATCCTAGCGAGCGATTAACTATTGGAGTTGATTTTCATGTTAAAACGATTGAGCTACAGGGAAAAAAGATAAAACTCCAAATCTGGGATGTTGGAGGCGAGGAACGTTTCAGGTTTTTATTGCCAACATATTGTTTAGGTGCGAACGCTGCATTTCTACTTTACGATGTGACACGGACTCAAACTCTTGACAATATCAGTGAATGGACAAATATTGTTCACCAGAAAGGTGGACTTATACCAATTATGCTTGTTGGGTCTAAAATCGATCTTACCGATACTCCACGCGAAGTTTCTCGAGAATACGGGATACAAATTGCCGAAAAGAATAATATGGCATCATTTGGTGAAATATCCAGCAAAACTGGTCAAAATGTAAATAAAACATTTGAGGTTCTAACAGAGCTGACATTAGAAAAAATTGTAAATAGGTAAATAGGTGATTGCATGTCTGACCGTGAATTTTTGGCTCTCAGTTCTCTATTCGATGCAATAGGAATTATTGAAAAAGGTATCGAGAAAATATACCATTATTTGCTTAAACATAAGAGAATTGACAACTTAACTGAAGTCAGCACGCAATTCAATTTGACCTTAAAAAGAGGATATAAAATTTGTGCGGTTTTGAACGATTTGGGATTAGTTCAAATATACGATCGCCCCATGAAAATTCACTTAACAACTCCACCTATATCCATATGGCAAACTATTATTAACGAAAGAATTGAGGAATTGTCTCAACTATTCCAAGAAAAAAAAGAGGAGGCAGAAAATGCGCTATCAGATTTTATTCAAAATTATAATTTGAGTGAACAGGTAACTCAAGAGTTCGTAGAGTTCGTTAATTATAACCTAAAAAATATTGGAGAGACGTATCACTCATTTTTAGCCGAAAAAGAATGCAAAATTGCCTTAGGAATCAGGTATGAAAACGAATTTAGTTCAGTTATTAAAAAATACGGGATTTCTAGTATTCCTGAAGATTTGAGTGAATCTATGCAATCGGGTATAACAAAAATTAAAGAAAACCTAATCAATATTGATATCCAAGTAATCTTTAGCACGGAAGTAATAAAGGAATTATTGATGAGTGAAGAGTTTGAACTGGTTTCCAATTATCTCAAACAATACGATTTACTTTTTAAAAATATCTCTGTTCGTGTTACAGATGAGGATTTCAGTAATTTTAATTTAACTGATAGTGAATTGGTTCAACCAAGTTTTGATCCTACTAATAAATTGATAGGAGCTTATATATCACGAAATACTAATATTTATCAAATTTTCAATGAGAAATTTAGCGAACTGTACGAAAAAGGTATTCCATTAACGCAATTTCTAAAAGAACAAAGCGATCTTAAGGAAGAATCTTATTCTAAAACGCAATTGTTTGGTTTGTGCTTGTTATAAAAAAGAAGTTTTAAATTTCTTATATCAAAAAGAAAAAAAAATTGTTTAGAATTTCTTAATCATATCTTTTATATGTGAAAAGTAGCCACAAAAATCCAAGGACCCCAACTATAAAGGAAACCAGAACTATATAATTTGGCCAATAGGCTAAATCAAAGGGTGTGCCAGTTACCCATCCTATAACTGCGGTTACGCCGGAAATTGCCATGATAGAGAGAACTACTAAACCCATTCCCATTGCATATTCCTCTTCGCGAAACATTCCGATCCCCGCTACAAGGCACCAGAAGCCTAATGCTATTGAAATTAAACCTTGGCTTCCGAAAAATGTAAGAGCTGCAGCTAAATCAGGATCAGTGGCGAAATCACTTAACCAAGAAGGAACTATGATTCCTCCCCATGCCAAGAAGTCCATTACGCCTTTAAACAAGAAAAGTATACCCAGTATAATCATTAAAATGTTTAAAAGTTCGTTCGAATCTTTCTTCTTAACTTTTTTTTCACTCATTTTCTACTTTGCCTTTTTATTTTAATTAAGATTAGGTGTTGAGTATGAAAATAACTTACCATATATATAAATTTAATTTATTGAGATTATAAACCCAATAATGATTTAATTAAGTAAAATTATTTAAATTTTAAAGACAATTTAGTGTAAGCTATTTAGGTTTTCAGTTTTAGTTAAAAATGGAAAAGTTCTTATCACCAGAAACGATTTACTCTGGCTTGAAAAATGAAGAGATTAGTAGAGATATCGCTTTTGATCAATTAATTTCTTTAATTGAAGGGAGTAATAATCCCAAAATTCGTAGTAAATCAATTTCCATCTTGCATCAACTAAAGATTCACGATCCAAAGCTTTTCAAAATCATAGAAAGCTCTCTTTTATCAGATGAAAATTCACATGTTAGAAGGTCCGCTGTTAACCTAATTGGTCAACAATTTTTAAAAGAGGGGTTAGACACACTAACATGGGTGGCTCAACATGAGAATTCGCCACTAGTACTAAAAGCCATTTTTGATCTGAATTTAGATGTCACTAGCAAACGATTTAAATCACTAAATAAAGAGTTAACTGAATATTTAGCAAAAATTGGGCTAGCGGTCGGAATTAAATCAAATGAGGCAAAGTTTATTTTAGATTTAGAAGCACTTTTCGCTCAAAACGAGGAGAATTATGTCCTAGAGTTAACATCATATCAATTTTATACAAAACTTAAAGATTCTAAACTTGGAGAATTTTGGTTAACAATAAAAAATAAACACATTGAGTCTTTAAGTTTTAACTATTTTAATTGGAAATATGTGAAACGAAACCCTGGTCTGTTTAATTCAATATCAAATTTACAGGATCCCGTTGTATATTTAAATTTATTAGGAAAAATCCATTCAGCATATAATATAAATCTTAGAATACCAGAATCAATTTCGCTACTTACAAAACTCCGAAAATTGAATCTAAGTAAAAATTACATTGTTAAAATACCAAAATCTATGTTTTTACTTTCTAATCTTGAATATCTAGATTTAAGTTATAACATGTTGGATGAAATCCCAGCAGAAATTACGAAATTAAAATCTTTGACTAGCCTAAAAATTCATAATAATCAGATCAATAAAATTCCTAACGTTGTAAGTGAGTATTTAGATAAGCTTAACAATTATGAGATTTAAAATCCCTTACGTTTTTGTTAAAGTTAATTATTTAAGCAATAAAAACCAATTTTAAAATCAATATAACAATTTAAGAAAAAGGTGCAAAAATTTGGAAGAAAAAAAGAATATTATAAATGGTGGCGATGTTCTTATCAAAGCCTTACTTGAAGAAGACGTAAAATATTTATTTGGGATCATTGGTGGTCAGTTTTTAAATATGTTTGATGCAGTATACAAGTGGGGTCGTGAAAAAGGAATCAACACTGTTATGTTTAGACACGAACAAGCAGCAGCACAAGCAGCTGATGCCTGGGCAAGAGTGACTAATAAACCGGGTATTTGTTTCGGAACTGTTGGTCCTGGTGCGACTCAACTCGTTCCTGGTGTAGGTGCAGCATGGAGTGATAATATACCAATGATAGTTATAGTACCTCAAGTGAATAGTAAGTTTTCTGATTCGTTTACATTACAGGGAAATCTTGACCAAATTACTATGTTTAAACCGATTACCAAATACCAGAAATCAATACGCACAATAGAGGAAGTACCAGATGCGGTTCAAAAAGTTTTTAGAGAGGCTACTAGTGGGCGTCCAAGACCAGTATTATTAGAGATTTACGAAGATGCGTTTCTCAGTGAAAAAGAAGAGAGTGAAATTCCTATAATGTCCCCCGACCAATACCGTTGTATTGAAAAACCAGCTGTAAGCAACGATTTAATACAAAAATCATTAGATTTATTATTAAAAGCTGAGAAACCACTAATCGTTTCTGGAGGAGGAGTTTCGAGATCAGGAGGATGGGAAGAACTTCAAGAACTTGCCGAATACCTAAAAATTCCTGTCATAACAACAATTATGGGCATTGGAACCATTTCAAGCAAATCTGAAAGTTTCATTGGCACGACAATAAATGGTCCAGCTCTAAGAGCTGGTCCTGAAGCTGATGTCGTATTAGCTCTTGGCTGCAAATTCAGTTTCGCTATGGGACATGGTCAAGAGCCGTTCTGGAAAAATTCTCAGAAAATGATTCAAGTAGATATTGATCCGGGAATAATTGGAAGAGCTAAACCCATTACTTTAGGTGTGGTAAGCGATTGCAAACAATTTTTAAAACAGATTCTTGAAGCTACAAAAAAGACTCAAAAGATTGAAAACAGACAATGGCTAGACGAATTAACGGATTTAAGAAAAACACAGATGACCGGAATGATGAAAAAAGCAACAAAAGATAAGATTCCAATATTACCTCAAAGATTAGTCAAGGATGTCTTAGAATTCATGGATGAGGATGCAGTATTCATTAACGATGGTGGGGATATTGCATGTTATGCTATAGAACAAATTGATTATTATAAACCAAGACCACCGCTTTCATTCTTACAAGCTGTTGGAATGGGTCATCTGGGGACTTCTGTAGGGTACGGAATTGGAGCGAAGCTGGCAAGACCAGATAGCCAAGTCATATCAATATCCGGTGACGGTAGTTTTATGATGAATATTCAAGATCTCGAAACTGCTGTTAGATTAGGGTTAAGTAATCTAATCTTTGTTATAGCAAATAATAGTGCTTGGGGAATGCTTAAATCTGGTCAAAAATTATTTGTGAGTAAGCACTATATTGATGTCGAATTGCCCAATTTTGATTTTGCTAGATGTGCTGAAGGATTTGGGTGTTATGGAGAAGTTGTGACTGATCCAAAGGATATTATACCGGCACTTGAAAGAGCTAAAAATTCCGGTAAGCCAGCTGTAATTGATGTTAAAACAGCATGGACAATCCCGGATGCAACAAAACTTATGGGAAGTATGGGTATACTTTAAAGGAGGTTTTTTATCGTGAAAGTTGTTATATTTAAGGGTAAAGAACAAATAGTAATTAAAGATGGTGTTAAACCCGAAATCAAATCCGATGAAGTATTAATTCA
>JAHLWV010000121.1 GCA_019057735.1 Promethearchaeota archaeon
ACATTTAGATTTAATTCAAAGAGTTTATCTTGAATTTTGTTCTTCAATTCCTTAGAAAAATTGTTAATTATTTCTTCCGGAACATAGTTTAGGTATTCGTCTATTTCGCTTTGAATTATCAGACCTAATTGATTCATTAATTCCTCAGTAGTTTCGTGTTTCCTAAGGTAAATATTCTTATAAGTCTGGATATATCGGAGATTTAATTTTTTTAACCATCGTTTACCTTTTTGTTCCAGTAGCGATAAAACTTCTCTAGAACTTGTATTATTAAAATTATCAAATTCAAATTCGTATTTAATTAGCTTATCTTCGCAGTATTTTATAACTTGAGCCCTCTGTTTTGAATTTAAATTTGTATTAGAATTAAGAAACATGATAACCATATATTTCTCAAGTAAAAAGTATATTTGAGCTTTAATATTAGAACCATAAATTTCGAGGTGAGAGAGGTTTTTTATGTTAGCTTGCCCGGCAAAGATTTTAAATGAGCTTAAATACATTGAAATCAAGTCAATTTCTAATAAATTGTTGTGGTCCTCTGATAGGAAAGACTTAATGGGACCATAATCATCATCGCCATTCGATTCATATTCAAAGACCGTAATAGTGTTCCCATACTGATCTGAAATAATGATACCGATAACTGGAGGTATGACATTAAAGTTATTGGAACGATACGCTGTTTCGGTTAATTTTTTTTCAACAGAAGAATTATCTACTCGAGCTTCGAGCATAAATCTAAATAATCTTTTACGCTATAAATTAAAGAGGGGGTGCTGATTTTTAGGAAAAAATCGAGAACTTCCGACATTTATGATCGTGAAACAAGTCTTTCACGTACAAACATATCACCTGTATATATAAATTTTACAGATTAATTTCTTCTGAAACCTACATAATAATTTTAAATACTATATAAAACAAAGGTGGTATTATGAATGAGATAAATGATAGGTTAAGTGAAATTTTAGAGTCAAGTATAATTATTGATACGCTTAGCCATGGCCCTCTATTGTGGTCAGATGATATTATTAAGGCTAATGATGAGATGTTAGCTCAAGAAATGAATCCCTGGGATATAATCCCTATTTTAATATTGCAATTTGCGAGAAATGTGGTTAACGACGATGAATACGATTCTAAGTATGTCGAAGCGTGGAAAGAATCTGGCGTGACTTGCGTTAGTTACACGCTTGGACCTTTGTATTCAAAGCCGTATTCTTTTGACGGTGTTTATCATAACTTCTCTTATATGACATATATGTTAGATAATCGCCCGGATTTATTTATTAAAGTATTAAGAGCAGCAGATATAGAAAGAGCACATAAAGAGGGGAAAAAAGGAATAATTTTAAATGTTCAAAGTATGGAACACATCGGGAAAGATATTAACATGGTTGAGCTTAATTATATGCAAGGATTCAGAATAATGCAACTAACCTATAACAAAAAAATTGCCATTGGAACTGGATGTACGGCAGTAAGAGATAGAGGATTAACAGAATTTGGAATCGAAGTCGTTCACAAGATTAATGAACTTGGAGCAATTGTTGATATCTCTCATTGCGGTCCTCAAACATCAATGGATGCGTTAGAGAATTCTAAAGACCCAATTATAGCGTCTCACACATCTGCAAAAAATCTATACGAACATGCAAGAGGAAAAGATGACGATTTTCTCAAAGCTCTTGCGGAAAAGGGGGGATATATAGGCGTGTATGCAGTTCCAGGATTTTTAACGAACAATGCAACAACAACTATAGATGATTGGCTTGATCACGTTGATTATATAGTGAATCTTGTAGGGATTGATTACGTTGGGATCGGTTCTGATTTCTACGGCTTCTCAGTTCCTGATAATTTGGCAATTAAAATTGGAGAGTTTATGGACGCGTTAGGTTTTCGACCAGAAGATAAAGCAAGTTTTTTAACAAAAATAGAAGGTTTCGATGAATATAGGAAATTTCCTAATCTAATTAGGGGCCTAATTTCGAGGGGCTATAGCAATCAAGAAATAAAGAAAATTGCTGGTGAAAATTTCTTAAGGCTTTTTAAGAAAGTAGTAGGATAAATTATTAATAGAAAATATTAGTTTTTATAAAATACATTTATTACAGTCATGAATAATAAAGATTTAACGGTTTCGGTTTTTAATTTAGGTGCTTGGAGCTTCTTTGGTGTGGAATTAAAAAAACCAATTATTAGTGAGAAAGCTTTAAAGTACAACTTTACAATCGAAGGGGATATTGGGGGAACTTTTAGATTTCTTAAAAAAAATACGGGATTGCGGTTAATCCAAGAATGTAAAAAGATATGGGATAAAGAAAATTTCAAGATGGGTTGGGATATAATTGAAAAACTAAGTTTGGAAGCTCAACCGTTTCAGTTTTTTATCAATCCAGATGATAAACTTTTTCTTAACCCACCAAATATGATTAAAGCAATAAGGCAATACTGTAAAAGCCAATCAAATAAGTTTCCAAAAACTGTTGGCGAGATTTCTCGAGCTGTTTTTGAATCTCTGGCTTTGAGTTATAAGCATGAATTGAATATCTTTGAAGATATCATACAAAAAGAGGTTAAAATCCTGTTTATTATAGGTGGAGGAAGTCAAATTTCGTTGTTAAATCAGTTTACTTCCAATGCTTTGAATCTTATAGTATATGCTGGACCAATTGAAGCAACAGCAATAAGTAATATTCTGGTCCAAGCTCTAGCACTTGATAAAATAGATAATGTTTCTGAACTACGAACAATAGTGAGATCATCATTTCCAATAAAAGAATATCTTCCAAAAGATACAAATTTGTGGGAAAAGGCTTATGATTCTTATTTAAGAATAATAGACCTTAAATTTCTATAATATCGGTATTTGCGTCTTTTTCGATAGTTTAAACGATATAAAAAAGGTTATTTATGTGGAATAACAAATTGATAAAATCCAGAACCGATGTTAAAAATAACATGTTTATCGTCTAATTTTGAAAATTTTATGTCTTCAGAATGTATGATGTTTTCATTGTTACTCCATATTACAACATCTCCTTCCGTGATAACACTCCTTTCGTCTTCAATAGGTATCCAAACTTCAGCATTGCATCCTACGGGAATCATTATAGTAAGTTTTAAATCACTTTCTAATTTTTCCCATGAACTAGCGACAAATCCTTTGATTGTTTTAATACTTGCACTAGCGTAATTCATAGTCTTGGGAAGATATGGTTTTATTTTCAATAATTTCCAACTTGGTTCTAATGATTTTATTCCTGCTAATGTATTGTAAAACCATGTATCAACTGTTCCTAGCATTATATGATTATGCGAATTCATACCACCCGCCTCTAATTTTTCCCATCGTTCCCATAAGGTTGTTGCTCCTTCTTGAATCATATATCCATATCCAGGGAAGCTCTTTTGATTGACCATATTATATATCACATCAGGATACCCATTTTCAGTTAATACATCAAAGATATATCGCGTTCCTATAATGCCAGTATCAAAGTGGTAACTATAATCTTCTTTAATAGTCGTAACTAAAGTGGAAAGAACTTTTTTCTTTTTTCCGTGTGGAACCATATCTAAATAAAGTGGCAGAATATTTGACGTCTGGCTAATAGTTTGATCAGTTGGAGAATGTTTTACAACATCGTAAACTCCCTTTAGAAATTTGGCATTAAAAGACTCTTTTATTCCTTTAGCTTTGTTTAAAAAATATTCATGGTCTTCTTGTTTTCCAATGACTTTCGCAATTTTAGCTAAAAAATGAACATCGTGATAATAATACCAAGAAGAGGTTAACTCAATTGGGGTTTTTCTTGACACAATATTGCTTGGAGGACACCAATCTCCATATTTTCCAAAATAGATCAGGTTTTCTTCTGCAATTGAAGATAAATATTCAACATATTTTTTCATTCCCTCATAATGTTCTTCGAGAATTCGGGTGTCACCATAATACCAAAAGAGATTCCACGCAATAGTTATATAAGCGGTACCCCAAGCGGGATCTGCAGGGTAAAAACTCCAATAGGGAGGGACAACATCTGAAAGACTGCCATCTTCCTTTTGACATAACTTGATATCTCGTAAGTATTTCGCATAAAAATTAATCATATTAAAATTAAAGATTGCCTCCTCTACTGTTAATTGAGCATCACCCATCCATCCGTGCCTCTCATCTCTTTGGGGACAATCGGTAGGGATGCTCATGAGATTACTCAATTGACCCCAGATAATGTTAGTGTGTATTTGGTTAATTAAATTATTTGAACAAAAGAAATTTCCAACTTGAGGAACGTTAGAATGGAAAAATAAGCCTTCTAAGGTATTTAAAGAAGGGACTCCCGGAAATCCAGTCATCTCTACGAATCTAAATCCGTGGTATGTAAAATGAGGTTCGAAAGACTCTCTTCCTTCTCCTTTTAAAATATATATGTCAGTTGTCGGAGCACCACGAATTGTAGCAGTGTTGATATTTCCATCTTCAAAAAGCAATTCCGTAAATCTTAGTTTTACTTTTGAGCCTCTCGGACCAAATACTTTTAATCTTACATAACCAGTAAAATTTTGACCAAAATCATAAATGTAAGTTCCTGGTTTAGGACTAGATAGTTCAATCGGTTTAATAGATTTGGTGATTTGAATGGGTTGCATCATTTGAGATGCTAAATTGTATCCATCTACTATAATAGCTTCTCTCCAGTTTGCGTCGTTAAAATTTGGTTCGTCCCATCCTGGCATCTCTAGTCGAGCATCATAAATTTCGCCATAGTAAATACCATTTTCTTGAATTGGTCCGTTTGAGATTTTCCAAGAATTGTCGGTGCATATAACTTCACTCGTTCCATCTTTATAATGGATATTAATCTGTAATATTAGTTTTGGATAATCGTATCCAAATGTTTCAACACAACGTCCATTTCCTAATATAACGCCAATAGCATTTGATTTTTTTAAACGATGAGTAATATCATACGTAGAATATAACGCTATCTTATTATAATCTGTTTGAGCCGGTTCTAAAATTCGATCTCCAACCTTATTACCATTTAAGTTAAATTCGTAGTACCCTACACCACAAACATAGGCCTTTGCATGTTCTATTTCTTTTGAAATCGAAAATTCTTTTCTCAAATAAACAGCATGAACTTCTTTTAATCGACCAGTCAACCCTCTCTTACCAGATTTATATTGAATCTGTCTTCTAGTTTTTTTATCAATAAATTCTCTTCTACTTATCCATTTCGCTTTCCAATAAGAGTCGTCAATAAATGCCGTTCCAAAGTGATTTATTTGGCTGTATTCACTTTCTCCACCATTTTTATCCCACCATTTCACTCGCCAGAAATATATTTTATCGCTTTCTAAAGGCTTACCCTCATATATGTTATTAGCATTATTTTCTGAAATTACTTTACCACTTTCCCACATATCTCCTTTTTCGCTTATAGAAAGGTTCTTATCAGAAGACACTATTATCTGATAAGCATTTTGGGTTTGATTTCTCTCATCGTGTGTTAACAGCCATGAAAACCGTGGTTTTTGTATATCGATACAAATAGGATTAAAAAGATATTCACATCTTAAATCATAAGGAGGTTTTATCATAATTTACTTTCAATTAATGTTTGTTTATTTTAAATTTTATTAAATTATAATAAATAAAATAAAAGGGGAGTTTCAACCTCTACTTTTCAAAATTTTGATATTTATACATCTATAGATGTGCTGTTTACTTTGCTTCAAATGATATTTACGATTCAGAATTATTAAAATGGTGGAATTGGAAAGACTTAGAAAAAATAAGTGGGAGCGACCGGATTTGAACCGGTGACCAACAAGTCTGGAGCCTGCCGCGATACCGAGCTTCGCCACGCCCCCATGTTTTAGGTGAATAAATCGTGGCGCAAAATAAATTGTTTGAAATAACTACTAATTTATAACTTTACTAATAATTTAGGATTAAAAAATTTTTTGAACTCTCTTTCTTAAACAATTTTGGTACCACAAAATTCGCAGAATCTTAGGTTTTCAGCATTTTTTAAGGATGACCCGCAAGTTTGACAAAAATTAGGTTTTTCTGGAACATGTTCTCCCTGTTCATATACTTTATACTCAAAGGGTAATTTATCTCCCTCGTATTTGGGGAATTCAAATCCGCAACTGTCGCAATAATTAATATTTCCATCCATGTAAATGTTACAATTTGGACATTTGTTTATTAGTTTTAAACCACAATTACGGCAAAATTCTGTGTATACGCTAATAGGAATATTGCAGCGGGGGCAATGTTTTTTAGATTCCCCGGAATATCGGTAGACGATGAGACCAATTAATGTAATAACTAAAATTGGAATTACAATCACTAGAAGAATAACCAGTTCAATAAAAAATAGTCCAATAGTGAGGAAACAAACGACTAAGAAAACAACTAAACCAATCACAGCTGAGAAACTTTTTTTGTTGTAATCTCGAACACTCATTTGGGAAAATTTGTTCTACGTGTAAATAGATTCTATTACTAGTAAAGACTTTATTATTTTAATATAATTCTTTTTTATCTTGTGCTGTTTTACAATAAGGGCAGATCAATGTATCACTAGCAATCTTTTCCCCACAAGCGAAGCATAAATATTCATT
>JAHLWV010000122.1 GCA_019057735.1 Promethearchaeota archaeon
TATAGAAAAAGATTCAGTTAAAGAGAATTTAGAGTTCTACTTCCTTTGATACTGAAGATATTCTTTAACTAATTGTTTTGATAATTTTCGAAATTAAGATTAAAAAATTAAAGGAATGATTATGAGTTTAAACAACGAAAACATAGCCCTGTATCGAAAATTACAGGAGCATCTTGATAAAATGCCATTAGGATTTCCTTCAACAAAATCTGGGTCCGATATTAAGTTATTAAAGCGTCTATTCGCGCCCCAAGAAGCGAAAATTGCTATATTTTTAAAATTTGGATGGGAGAGAGACCTTGAACCTTTAAATACAATTTTCGAACGAGCGAAAGAGACTGGAATTTCAAAAGAAGAATTAGAACAAGCTTTAGATAAAATGGTTCAAAAAGGACTTCTTATGTTTAAAAGACAGGCAGAAAAGAAATATTACGGTAATGCTTTACTCATGATTGGAATGTTTGAGTTCCAAGTAAACAAACTAACAAAGGAATTTATTGAAGATTTTCACGATTATTTTGGTAATAAATGGCTTGCGGAAGCTATAAAAGTGAAGGGTGCTCAATTACGGGTAATTCCAGTTGGGCAAAGTATAGAATCTGAACATAATATTAGTAATTACGATGATGTCATAAAGCTTCTTGATACAACTGATGGACCATATATGGTAACTAATTGTCTTTGTAGGCAAATAAAGGACATCTTAGAACAACCGTGTAAAGCGACTTCTCGGAGAGAAGTATGTTTAGCGTTTGGATTTGCAGCAGAACTATATATAGAGCAAGGATGGGGTCGTTCTATAAGTAAAGATGAAGTTCTTGAAATTCTACGAAAAAATGAGGAAGAAGGACTAGTGCTTCAACCTGACAACTCACAAAATTTAACAATTATTTGTAGTTGCTGTAGTTGTTGTTGTGAAGGCTTATCAAAACTTAAATTATTTCCAAATCCTGGAGATCTTACAATAACTAACTTTTACGCTGATGTGGAATCTGATCTATGCTCAGGTTGTGGAACTTGCGTTGAGATTTGTCCAATGGAGGCAATAACGCTCGTTGATGATATATCCTCGATCATGCGGAAACGTTGTATAGGATGTGGAAACTGCGTTACTAAATGTCCGTCTGAAGCAATAAAACTTTATAAAAGAGAAAGACAATTCGTTCCTTACCCGACAATGGATGACTTATACGATAAAATAATGGAAAGAAAATTAAGATTAAAGAAAAAGCTTTAGAAAGATAGTAAATTATAGACAAAATGAAATTTTTATGTATTCTTAAATATGAGAATATGTTTAAAAAGAGTCAAGTTCAATTATTGTTTGTATTTGTAGTTCCAATTTTAATGTGATATTAAAATGTATTCAAAACCAAAAAAAATCGGTTCAATAGAGATTAAAAATCGGTTTGTGAGATCGGCAACATATGAAGGAATGGCAACTGAAGAAGGTTATGTTACTGATCAGCACGTCGAACTTTATAAAACTTTAGCTAAAGGAGGAGTAGGTTTAATAATTACGGGTTATTCTTATGTCCAAGAAAGTGGAAAGGCTTTTGACAAACAAATGGGCGTTTATAAAGACGATTATATCCCAGGATTAAGTAGAATTGCTGAAACAGTTCATAAAAATGGAGATAATTGTAAGGTTGCTTTACAAATTGCACATTGTGGGCATCAATCTAGATTTCTTGAAAATACAATAGCTCCTTCTGCTCAGGAGGAAAAGTTAACCAGAAAAATACCACGCGAAATGACTAGAGAAGAAATACGAGATACTGTTGATGCTTTCTCCCAAGCGATCAGAAGAGCAAAAGAAGCTGGTTTCGACGCTGTGCAGTTACATGGAGCTCATGGATATATCATAACTCAATTTCTTTCTCCTTATATAAACAAAAGAACGGATGATTATGGGGGAAGCATAGAGAATAGAACTAGATTCCTTGAAGAAATTTATAATAAAAGTGTTGAGTTGGTTGGAAAGGGTTTTCCCATTTTTATAAAAATGAATGGTGTTGATTTTGTGGAGGGAGGAACTACTATAAATGAATCTACTGAGGTTGCAAGAAGGTTAGAAAAGATAGGGTATGCCGCTATTGAAGTCAGTGCAGGAATATGGGAAGTTGCAAAATTAAAAAAGAAAGATCTTGGTTGGAAACCAACTTTTTTACCAGAAAGTCGAATCTTTATTGGAACGATGAATGAACCTGCTTATAATCTAGCTTATGCAAAAGAATTCAAGAGAGTTCTTGATATACCCGTTATCCTAATTGGAGGTATTAACTCCCTCGATCTAGTAGAACAAATATTAACTAATGAAAGTGCTGACTTCGTGTCATTTTCTAGACCCTTAATCCGAGAACCAGATCTTCCTAATAGATGGATGAAAGGTATTGGAAACCAAAAAGTAGATTGTATATTCTGTAATGGTTGTTTAGCTACAACAGTTACTCCAGGCTTACGATGTGCTAAATTACATGGGTCTAGTGCAAGTAATTAATTAAAATCTGTAAAAATGGTAGAATAAATATGAGTAAATACAAAGAAACAGATGAAAAACTAAATAAATATCTCCGGTTAGCTACCTTCCCCGTTGCCGTAAAATTGTTACGGAATCCCGAAGAATTAAATGATATTAAGTTTTTAAAAAAAACAGAAAAACAAATAGCGCTTTGCCAAATTTTCAGCTATGCAAGGTATTATGGATGGACTATGGGTTGCATAAAGGAAGATAATATATGTCCGCTAGCCGGAATAAGTCTCGGTTTTGAAAAACCGTATAAACTTTTCGAAGAGGGTGCTTTTTTTGTAGGAAGATACAATGAGACAAAAGAAGCAGCAAAAAAAACCACGGCTACAATGCCTAAATTACCATTCGGACAATATTCTGCTATAGTTTCAGGCGCTTTAAGTCGTGTTGATTTTGATCCCGATTTGATCCTAATTTGGGGTAATTCTGCCCAGATTATGAGGATTATCCAGGGTTCTTTATGGAAAAAAGGAGGGAGAGTTTCAATGTCAACTTTTTGTGATGGAGTTTGTGCCGATACTATTTCAAATGCCATTCTTACAGGTGAGCTGCAGGTTGCGTTTCCATGTCTTGGCGATCGCCGTTTTGCTATGGCAACTGATACGGATTTAATAGCCTCAATACCTATGGGAATTATTGACGAAATAATAGAAGGTATGGAGAAGACTCACAGAGCTGGAACTAGGTACCCTATACCATATCAAATGTCGACCCCAGAATTCTTTGTAAAATTAAAGAAGCAATTAGAAAAAGTAAAAAAATAAGTCAATAGATTATTTTGAATTCTATTTCCTCTTTTTTCTATATCAATGAGTTTAATATACAATATTTTTAAACAAAAATTGTTTCTATATATTGTTTTAATTTTCTAAATATTGTTTAAAATTCAATATTTTATGAAGTGAGGAGATCAAAAATTCGAAAAAGTAAATTAATGTCCTTAGATGATGCAATTTCTACTTATGTTGAAGATGGTGATTTAGTTGGTTTTGGAGGACTTTCTTTTTGGAGAAAACCGATAGAAGCATGTAGAGAGATAATTAGACAAGATAAAAAGGACTTATCTCTTTGCACTTTTGTTGGAGGAATCGAAATTGATATGCTTGTAGCTGCAGGTTGTGCGTCTCAAGTGAGAGCCAGTTTCGTAGGAATGGAAATTTTTGGTATGGCTCCAAATTATAGGAAAGCTGTTGAGTCCAGATCAATAAAGATTTCTGAGGAAAGTGAAGCTTCTATTGCTTTAGGATTAAGAGCATCCTATTTGAAAGTGCCTTTCATGCCTTTAAAAGGTATTATAGGAACTGATATGCCAAAAGTAAGGAATGATATTAAACAATTTAAAGATCCTTTGGGTTCAAATATAGCGTTAATGGCATTGCCCAAAATAGATTTGGATGTGTCTATCTTACACGTTCCTTATGCTGATGAATATGGAAATGGAAATATTGCTGGAGCTGTTTGGATGGACGATGATATGGCAAAAACCGCTAAAAAAACGATCATAATAACGGAAAAATTAGTTGAAACAGAGGATATTAGGTATCTACCAGGGAAAGCGCAATTACCAATGCAAACAACAACTGCGGTAGTTAAGGTCCCTTTCGGAGCACACCCTACAAGTTGTTACCCATTCTATACGTTCGATCCCCTTCATATTCAAGCATATTTGAAAACAGATTTTAAAATTTATAAAGGGAAATATATAACTGGAAAAAATTCAGCTCAATATTTAGAGGAAGCTGGAGGAGTTCAAACTATTTTAAATATATTATTATAAAGAGGTAAAAGAATGACTGAATTTTCAAAAGATTATACTATAGATGAATTAATGACAGTTTTAATGGCGAGAGAAGTCAGAAATGATGATGTTATGATCGTAGGGGTGGCAACACCAATGGTCTGGGCAGCTTTTACGCTAGCAAAATTAACACATGCCCCTGATGCAATTTATCATTACATTATGGGGAATACTTTTGTTATTGAACCACGACAGGTTTCTCTTCTTTATTTAGAAATGAATACAGCACGAGCGTATAGATTCCAAAATTCTGTTGAATGTACATTAGAATCTCTTCCCTCTGAAAAATTGACAACTATAGAATTTTTTCGACCCGCTCAAATAGACCAATTTGGAAATACAAATAATGTATGTATAGGAGATTGGGAAAGTCCAAAAATAAGGCTACCTGGAGCCGCAGGAATTTTAGATTTTAGTATGTTCTATAAAAGAGGATCTTTTTTATATACCCCCCGACATGATTCAAGAACTTTTGTATCAACAGATAGGCTCTTCTTCATCTCCGGAGCAGGATTCCCTGAAGGAAAGCCATCAATATGTGGAGGATCTGGTCCTCAATGCGTCGTAACTAATTTAGCATATTTAGATTTTGATGGAAAAAGCAAAAGAATGAGGTTAGCATCAATTCATCCAGGTGTCGATTTAGATACCGTTAAAGAATCAACAGGATTTGATTTGATTATTCCGAATGATTTAAAAGAAACTAAACCGCCTACCGTTAAAGAAATAGACCAATTAAGAAAGAAAGTTGATCCTTTAAAGATAAGAAAATTAGAAGTTCTTTCAGGCAACGAACGAGAAGAGCTATTAGATGGGATAATTCAAAAAGAATTAGCAAAGCAAAATAAATTTCCGAAATTACTAATTAGTTAATTGTAAATATCAAAGGAATGTCTTCTCTTTTGCTTTACGCCTTCAGTCTTTGCTTAGAACAGCACGGTTATTAATCCGATTCCTAAATCCTAAACTAATAAGAGAAAATATGAAACATCAAAAACTAAAAAAAAAAATTATTTGTAAGGGATTTGATGTAGATTAACCGATCATACCCATTCCTTTTATGATCTGATAAATGCCATAAATAATCAGAACGACTGCGAGAATTGCAACCAGTATTTTAGCACCTAATTTCATAAATTCACCTCTTTTTTTTTATAGAAATCACGAAATGACTCTATGTAATACATTCAATGACTTTAAATAAATTGATAAGGAAGGATTTTTTACATTTTTTGTACAATCATCAAATTAATAATTTTATTAGATTAAATTTCTTTTAATTAATGTGAATGTCTTATGGACGAGAAAATAAAAGACTTCTGCGCGGCGATCGTTACTGAAGTAATGAAAGATGATAATGATCAGAAAAAAAAAATAGTAAAAACTTGCAAATGAGGTTAAAACTACTCTAAAAATAACATCCTCCACGGTCATTGCTGAAATAGATGCCATAAATGTTTAGATAATCCACCATTTCGGACATTTTATTATAACCTTCATCATCGAGATAATCCGCAGGATCGATCATCTCACCTCCAAGGCATGGTATACGCATATCCCAATGAACATGGGCATAGGCACTAATCTTCAAGAATTTCCCGATAAGGTCTCCTTTCTGAACCCAGTCCCCAACCTTAACTTCAAGAAGCGAGGCTTGATGTGCATTATCTTCGGATTGATTCGTAAAAGGTTCGAAACAATAGGTGAAGATGATGGTCCAATTAAAACGTATTCGGATATTAATGATGTAACCCTCGCCTACAATATGATCAATATATTCAACACAGCCTGGAGCTGCCGCAATTATGTTCGTTCCATTAGCAAAGAAAAAATCTGCTGCGTAATATTGACCACCATCTTCATCGCAGGCATAGGGATCTTCGCAATGAAAATGAAAATCCTCTAAGTCCGTCTTATCCTCAAATATTACACCCATATAGTCCAAGAAATCCTCCTCATAACGCCCGTCCGCATATGGCCCTCGAGGTAAGAGATTAACTATGGTTATGGATACAGCTATAATTATACAGATTAAAGAAATCGAAATAACTAACATTGCTTTTCGCTTCATGAATAAAAAGAACTTATGAGAAAATTTAAACTTTTCTCGTTGTTGTAAGGAATAATCAAGATGAACTAATGTCAAATATAGTAAAAATAACGATTAAGGAAAAAGCTGAGGAAGAGACTTTATTACCCAAAAATTAAATATAATTAAATTTCTTTTATTTAATGTGAATTTTATATGGATGAAAGAAATCAAAAAAATCAAACTATAGAGCTAATTAAGAATAGAAGAACGATTCGTGCA